>JBDLIO010000186.1:0-5607 GCA_039714865.1 Acidobacteriota bacterium
TCCGTGCGGTGGGTGATGATCACATAGGCGCGGCCCCGCGCCGCCCGGCGGACAACCAGCTCCATAAAATCGACGACATCCTGTCTGTCGAGTCCTTGAGCGGGTTCGTCGATGATCAGAACTTCCGGTTGCAAAACGTCATGTGCGGCGTGAACCAGCCTCTGCCGTTCGCCCCGGCTCAAACTCCAGGGAGTCCGTGCGGCCAGGGCCTCCAGGCGATGGCGTCGAAGAACCCTGGCCACCTCACCAATCGGGGCGCCGCACGCCCTCAATTCACCCTCAACGGTCGCGGCAAAGAGTTGGAGCTCGGCCTCAGGCATCATCAAGGCGGGGGGGCGGGCGCCCGGCAAACCGCACAGGCCGGCATCGGGAGTGGAATGCCCGGCCATCACTCGTGCCAGGGTCGATTTGCCGACACCGTTGTCACCGCTCAAGACGACGATCTCCCCTTCTCGTAATTCAAGATCAATCGGTTCGAAGAGGCGTCGATCACCGGCCCTGACGGAAAGACCCTTCGCCTTGAAGACCCTACGATCTCCAGGTTGGTGATCCGGCGATGAGAACTCCGGAGGATCGGGGCTGTCGGCCCGCTCCAGCCGGCCGCCCTGCAACTTCACCCACCGGCTGACCGCCAAACCCAGTCGCCAGCCACTGTGCTCGGCGGCAATCACCGCAGAGCCGGAGGCCGACGCCTCCGCCAAAGCCTCCGACAAAGCCCCAGTTCCACTATTGTCCAGGTGGGCTGTCGGCTCATCCAAAACTACCGGCCGGGGCGCCGCCAACAGTGCAGCCGCCAAGGCGACCCGCTGCCGTTCACCGGAAGACAGATCTACGATCCGACGATCCAGCAACGGCCCGACTTCCAGCCTCTCTTCCAAGTGCCCCAGGTCCCGAGCTTCACCGTAGAGCCTTTTCGCCGCCGCCAGTTCCTGTCGAGGGGTGGGCAAAAAAAGCTGTCCGTCCGGCCTCTCCAGACAACTCCCCATCAGATGCGCCCTCTGCCCGGGGTCGAGGTCGTCCACTGCCTCCCCACCGAATTCGATATCACCGGTGACTTCAGCCCGCACGAACCACGGCGTCAGGCCGTTGATGACCCTCAAAAGGGTGCTCTTGCCCGAACCGGAACGACCGAGCAGGCCCAGAATCTCGCCACCCTCGACGGAGAAATCGAGGCCTCGCAACACCGGCGTCCGCCGCCCTGACGGTGTCACGGCCAGGCCTCGGCCTGCCAATAGCGTCTCGTTCGTCATCCGGCCCCGAGGCGCCCGGCCATAGCCTCTCTTCGATCCATCGGGGGAGTATATAGAAGAGCTGGGACCGAAATACAAAACTTGAAGCTGGAAATGCCCGCTGACAGCCATCGGCAGCAAACACCGAAAGGGCCTTCGCCAAAAAACGTCGGCTCACATAAGGATGTAATTGAACCAAAGTGAGCCGAGAAAAAAACACAACGGCTCAGAGAGATGAATCATGCGGGGAGAAACGACTGGCTCCGGAGGTGCCGCTGAGGCGTTGAACCAAGTTTCCAGTTTCTAGTTTCTATTTCCCCATCCTCACCGGGAGGCTCAGGCCCGTTGGCGGCTCCGGCTCCGTCCGACCGAATGAATAGTCCAGGGACGGACCCGAGGGGCAGCGTTCGACACAGGTGCCGCAGTTGGTGCAGCCGTCACGAGGACCCATGTGGCGAGGATCGATGTTCCAGGGACATTTGACGAAGCAGGTGGCCCCCTGAAGCTCCGGCCGACAGGTCGGTTCGGACCAAGCGATCGTCAGGGTTTTCCTGAGGCGAAGCAAGACCAGAGTCGATCCGACCGGGCACAGGGCCCGGCACCACAGGCGGCGCGGGAGCACGACTTCAAGAACCAACAACACCCCAAGGAGACCGAGCGTTCCCGCGGTTGCGCCTCCCAGGAAGATGATCTCCATCGGGAGTACTGTCAAAAGGCGTGGTGCGGAGATGGTCGCTGCCAGCGGCATCCCGGTCGCCAACCCCAGCAGGAGCACCCCTCCCAGAAAAGACCACCGAAGCGGCCCCAACCATGAGGGAATCCGGCCGACCTTCCTCCGAAGAATCCTGTCGAAGAGTTCCGAGAGAAGGCCCCAGGGGCACACCCATGAACAGAATACCGGCCCCAGAATCAAGGCCAGCAGGACCGGCAGAACCATGCCGCTGAACAGGGTCCATCCGACTTCCTGGACTGCGATCATCGACGCCAGGCCCGAGACCGGATCGACCAGCGAGATCGGACCGATCTTCAACGAAGCCAGAGTCCCCATCACTGTGATCTGGCCCTTGAGATAGGTAAAAGGCAGCACCAGAAAAAGGAGCAAGAACCCGGTTTGACTCAGCCTTCGCAGCCGGCCCCACCTCATCCGCCCATCCTGTCGAAACCAGTTGGCCATACTCGTCTCTACCGCCCCTTCGCTCTTCCGACTTCTCTCTTCAAACTTTGAACTTCTAACTTCGAATGACCCGAATCGCTTCCGGCTCCGCCGGGCATACTGGAACACACAGACCGCACCCCACGCAGAATTCCGGGTCGACGATCGGTTCGAGCGCCAGATTCTGCTTGATCGCCGTACCCTGGAATGGGCATGCATCGACACACGCGCGGCAAAGAATGCCGAGAAAGGCATAACAGGTGTCGGTGTCGACCACCGCCTCTCCCATGTCGACGCCTTGTTTAGAAACCGGCTCCAACGCACCGGTTGGACATACGTCAGGACAGATCATGCACAGATAACAAGGAATCTCGCGCGGATGGATGACCGGCGTTCCGACAGCCAGACCGGCCTCCCAACCGGACTGTCGAATACTCTGATAGGGGCACGAGGCCGTACATCGGCCGCATTTGATGCACAGGCCCAAGAACTCGTTTTCCGGCCGGGCGCCGGGCGGGCGCAGCCCCTCGGAAAAGAAACGACTCCAGAGACTGCGCCGGCTTCGATTTTCGGCCGAATCAGGGCTCTTCATCGTCGATCAGTTTTTGCATCGCGCCGGCCCGGGCTTCGGTTTCCCCGCTGCCATCGTCCTGACCCATGAAGGTCGGGAAGACACCGAGGATCTCTTCATCCCCCTTGACCAGCTGTTCCATTGCCCGTTCCAACCCCTTGGCCGAGGAGGAACACCAGACGATGGCCAGGCGGCAATTCCCGTCCCCACCGACGACATTCAGGTCGGCCATGCTTTCCAGACGGCAGGCAACGCTCGGCGCCCGACCTTGCAGCGTTTCCACCACCGCACCGACGACTACAGCGACACCGTCGTCAAAAAGAGACCCGGGCCCACCATCGGGCCCGGGACCGGAGTCAAATAAAGGGGTCATGCCTTCGCCAGCTTGACCGCACAGATCTTGAAGGTCGGTTCCTTCGATCCCGGGTCAAACTGGTCGATGGTGATCTTGTTGCACATGCGTTTGAGGTTGGCATCATGCATGTGGACAAAGACCATCCCCGGCTGGGAGTTGTCCGTGACCAGGGCCGGAAAGACCAGCGAGTCACGCCTTGAAGTCACTCGCACGCCGTCGCCCGTGCGCACGCCCAGCTTCTTGGCGTCGTCCGGGTGGACCTCCACTTCGGACGTGATCTTCGCGTTGGTCAGCTCCTTGCACCGGCCTGTCATGGTCGCCGTGTGCCAATGCTCGATCACGCGACCCGTCGTGAAGAAGAACGGGTATTCCTCGTCCGGCATCTCAGCCGCGTTCTCCCACGGCCTGAACCATACGACGGCCTTGTTGTCAGGCTTGGCGTAGAACATGATCCGGTGGGGATGGTCTTCCGGAACCCACGGGTCTTCACCCTTGACATAGCGCAGCTTGGTACCCGGGTGATCCTCGGTCGGGCACGGCCAGATGACACCGTGATCCTTGCGGAGACGGGCCCTGGTGATGCCGCCGATCTGATACATCGTGTCCTTGCCCAGAAGGAGCAGCTCTTCCCATGCATCGTCCGGGCTCTTCCACGGCAGGAGTTTGCCGTACCCGCAGCGCGCGGCCAGATCAACCAGGATGTCGAAGTCGGCCCGGGCCTCACCCTGCGGCAAGACTACCTGGTGTTCCAGCTGATAGCGACGTTCGGTGCAACCGAATACGCCCTCCTTCTCGGACCAGGCGGCCGCCGGCAGCACGACGTCGGCCAACTCGGTTGTCCGGGTCGGGTAGATGTCCGCAACGACGACGAAGGTGTCGGGGTCGGCCATCGCCTTGCGATAGCGGTTGACGTTCGGCAGCGACTGCCCGGGGTTGGTGCACATGATGTAGATGCACTTGATGTCTTTTGTCTCGAGGGCCTGGAACATCGCCAGAGCATGTTTGCCCGGCGTGTCACTGATGGTGCCCGCCGGCACCCCCCAGACCTTCTCGACCTCGGCACGATGCTCCGGTTTTTTCACCAGGCGCCCATAGGGCAAGATGTGGCAGAGGCCACCCTGGTCCCGGACCCCACCGCATGCGTTGGGCTGACCGGTCAAAGAGAAGGTCGTGCTTCCAGGAATACCGATCTTGCCGGTGATCAAATGCAGGTTGTGGATCAGGTTGTTGCCCCAGACGCCCCGCAGGCGCTGGTTGATGCCCATGGTCCACATCGACATCGTACGCTTCTTCTTGCAGCCGAAGAGTTTCGCCGCAGCCGTCAGATCCTCGATCGAACATCCCGAGACCTCGGCGGCCTTCTCCATTGTGTAGGGTGCCAGGAAAGCGACGTAGGCGTCCCAGTTCTGGTCGGCCGCCTTGCCCTTGCCGAATGCCACGTGATTCTTGATGAATTCCTTGTCGACAAGATCGTTCTGCACGAAATAGTTGGCAAATGCGTTGAGCACAAAGAGATCGGTATTGGGCTTGAACTTCAGATAGATGTCGCCGATGCGGCCCGTAGGAGTCTTGCGCGGGTCGGCAACGATGATCTTGACGTTGGGATCCGCTTCCTTGCGCCGTGCGATCCGCTGAAAGAGGATCGGATGCGCCTCGGCCGTATTCGACCCGATCAGGAAGAAGACGTCGGCATGGTCGATGTCGTCATAGGTTCCCATCGGCTCGTCTTTGCCGAAGGTCGTCACATAGCCGCCGACAGCCGAAGCCATGCACAGGCGCGGGTTGCCCTCGACGTTGTTGGTCCCGAACCCGCCCTTGAAGAGCTTGTTGGCCGCGTAGCTCTCTTCGGTGTAGGCCTGGCCGGAACCGTAGAAGGCCACCGAGTCCTTGCCGTCTTTTTTGACCGACTCGGTGAATTTCTTGGCCACCAGATCCAAAGCCTCGTCCCAGCTTGCCTTGACGAGCTTGCCGTTTTTCTTGATCAGGGGATGGGTCAGGCGATCCTCATGGTAGAGAATCTGCGGCAAGAGAAAGCCCTTGAGGCAGACGAAGCCCTTGTTGTGGTTCTCCTTGTCGCCTTTGATCGCGACCAGTTTGCCGTCCTTGACACCCTTGTAGACACCGCAGCCGACGCCGCAGTAACGGCAGACGCCCTTGGTCCATTTGATGCCCGCACCGGCAGCCGCGAAGGTCTTTGTGGGTTTGCCCAGTGCGGCCAGGGCCGAGGTTGCGGCCGATGCCACCAGAAACTGTCTTCGTGTTGCGGTCATTTGTCACCTCCCTCGACGGCCATCGGGAG
>JBDLIO010000187.1:0-5595 GCA_039714865.1 Acidobacteriota bacterium
GGTCGGCCCCGCAATCCCCCCGGATGCCCGGGAGCGAGTTCGAGAAATCCTCTCAAGCAACCCCGTTGTCGAGAAGATCGTCAGACTCCGCACCCGAATGCTCGACACGGAGACCTACCGGGTCTCTGCTGACCTGGAGTTTTCCGGAAAGACGTTGGCGGCGAAAATCGAACCTCGCCTTTCCGGTCGTTTCCCTGAGATCGCGGGCCATCCGGATTTTTCGGACTTTTCGGCCAGATTTGCCGACTGTATCGTCGAGGAGTTGGGTGACCAGATCGATCTGATCGAGGAGAGCATCCAGAAAGAGATTCCCAAGGCCCACTACCTCGACATCGAGGCCGAATAGTACCCGCAGGCTGATGTCGTCTTTGATCACCTGCCGGGGTTTAGGGAAATCCTACGGTCCGCGGACTTTGTTCGAGGGGCTGGATTTGACCCTCGCCGAGGGTGACCGAATAGGCATCATCGGACCCAACGGGGCCGGCAAGACGACCCTCCTCAATATCCTCACTGGAGTGGACCAGGCGGATACCGGCACCGTGCACAGGCGTAAAGGTCTGCGAATGGCGGTGGTGCCTCAGGATCCCCAATTCGACCTTGACGAGAGCGTTTCGACTGTCGTGACCCGAGCTGCCCAGGCTCATCCCGATCCGGTCGAAACGGCAGTCGAAAGAGAGGTCAGGGCCCGGATCGTGATCGAGCGGATGGGTTTCTCCCAATCGAGTGTGGCCATCGGTTCACTGTCCGGAGGGTGGCGGAAGCGGGTCGCCGTCGCGGCGGCTCTGGCCTCCGGTCCGGAATTGCTGTTGCTTGACGAACCGACCAACCATCTCGATCTCGAAGGCATGCTCCATCTTGAGCGGCTGTTGACGTCCGAGCGCCTGGCCTTCGTCCTGATCAGCCACGATCGAGTTTTTCTCGATCGCACGGTGTCTCGGATCCTCGAGGTCGCGCCGCAGTATCCCGGCGGCGTATTCACGGCCGAGGGTTCCTACAGCGGATTTCTGCACAAGAGAGAGGCTTTCTTGACCGCTCGGGCACAGTACCGGGAAGGTCTGGCCAACCGGGTGCGGCGAGAGTTGGAATGGCTTGCACGGGGACCGAAGGCCCGAACGACCAAGGCTCAGGCCAGGATCGACGCTGCGGAGGAACTCCAGGAGGAACTGAGGGGTCTCGATCGTACAGCCGTCGGCGAGGCTCAGGGAATTGAGCTGACGGGGTCTGGGCGCAAGACCAAGCGGCTGCTGGCAGCCGCCGGGATCTCCAAGAGCCTGGGAGGGAAAGAACTTTTCACCGGCGTGGATGTGCTGCTGAGACCGGGACAGTGCCTGGGTGTTGTCGGGGCCAACGGGAGCGGCAAGAGCACCTTGTTGAGGGTGTTTGCCGGAGAGATCGAGCCGGACGAGGGCGCGCTTCGACGAGCCGAAGGACTTCGTACGGTCTATTTCGACCAGAATCGGGAACAGCTCGATCCCCGGATGCCCCTGAGGCGGGCACTGGCCGAGTTGAGCGACACGGTCATCTATCGCGGCCGCCCAATCCACGTCGTCACCTGGGCGAAGAGGTTCCTGTTCAGTGCAGACCAGCTGGACTTGCCCTTGTCCGAGCTGTCCGGAGGAGAAAAGGCGCGTGTGCATATCGCCCGCCTGATGTTGCGGCCCGCCGACCTTTTGATCCTCGACGAACCGACCAACGATCTGGATATTCCGACCCTCGAAGTGCTGGAGGAGAGTCTTCTGGACTTTCCCGGCGCCCTGGTTCTTGTGACCCATGATCGTCTGCTGATGGATCGGGTTGCGAACCTCCTGTTGGGGCTGGGCGGCCGGGGCGGGGCGACGTTCTTCGGCGATGTTGCCCAGTGGGAAGAGGCCGTAGCCGCAGCCCGGCAGAAGACCACCCGGAAAAAGAGCAGCGCGCCACGCGAGAAGAAGAAGAAACAGGGCCTGTCCTACCTCGAAAAGAGGGAGTACGAGGGGATCGAAGGGGTCATCGCTGCTGCCGAGCGAGATCTCGAGGCCTCGGCTGCCCGCCTGGAGGACCCGGCTGTCGTCTCGGATGCCCACAAGGCGCACGAGGCCTTCGAGGCCCACAATGAGGCGCAACTCCGGCTGGATCAGCTCTTCGACCGCTGGGGCGAGTTGGAGGAGAAGCTTGGTCATTGACTTGGGGCGGGCCGTGTTACGCCCTATCCGAGTTCCTTGGATTTGGGTATCATGCCGGTCCGTATGGTCTCACAATCGCGCTCTGGGCAAGACTGATGTTTATTGAATACACGTTCAATCTGGACGATGGGAGAGTCTTGTTTTTCCATGTTGATTTCGAACGTCCACGCGAGAGGAACCTGCCCATCACTGAATACCCGGAGTGGACACGGTTACGTTTTCATCAGTGCATCAACTGCCCATTGTCCTGTGAGGAGTTCTCGCACTGTCCGGTTGCGATCGACGCGCACGAGATTGTCGCGGGATTCAGCGAAGTGATTTCGTGTCGAGCTGCAGAAATTGTGGTCAGGACTCCGGATCGGGAATACCGCAAACAAGCCGACGTTCAGACAGGGCTTCGGGCTCTGATCGGTTTCGTGATGGCGAGTGGTGCCTGTCCCATCCTTTCAACTATGCGTGGCATGGCCTACTTTCATCAGCCATTTGCCAGCCTTGATGAAACCGTTTTCCGTATTGCTTCTTCGTACCTTCTCGGTCAATACTATCGATACCGACATGGTGGCAAGCCGGATTTGGATCTGGTCGGTCTCAAGGGCCGTTTTCGAGAAATTCAAACCGTGAATTCCAGTTTTCTTGAGCGGATTCGTGCTGGCTGTTCGGGCGATTCCAATCTCAACGTATTGTCCGTGTTGTTTTCAATCTCTTCAATGGTTTCGTTGTCGCTGGAAACACACCTGGACAATATTGAAAACATGTTTGACTAGCAATTCGTTCGACGAATGACTAGCTTTTCCGCCCCGTGATCTTGGCGCTCCAGACTTTCCCGACCACCCTTCCGAGTTGTGCGTCGAGGAGATCCGCCGGGACGCCAAGGGCCGCCAGATCGCCGCCAACCATGGCTCGGATCTGAGCTTCGTCGTAGACCAATCGTTCGGTGACCTCGAGTTCGTCGAGGCCGGCGGTCGCCAGGCCTGCGAGGTACTGCGTCTCTGATAGGGCGCCGCCGATGCAGGCGGAGTATGCGGTGGCGAGCTGTCTGAGGTCGTCGGGGAGATCCTCTGCAACGATGTCGGAGACCGAGAAGTTCCCGCCGGATCTGAGGACCCTGCTGATCTCCGAGAAAACACGGTCTTTTTGTGGAGAGAGATTGATGACGCAGTTGGAGATCACCCAATCAACCGACGAGTCCTCGATCGGGAGTTCTTCGATCATTCCTTTGCGGACCTCGATATTGTCGGCGCCGGCCTGCCTGATATTGTCCCGTGCGACCTCGATCATCGCGTCGGTCATATCGACGCCGATGACCCTTCCTTCGGGCCCAACCTTGCGGCTCGCCAGCAACAGGTCGAAGCCGGCCCCGGAGCCAAGGTCAAGTACCGTCTGGCCTTCTTTGACCCCGGCAAAGGCCATGGGGTTGCCGCAGCCGAAGGACGACTGGGCCGCCTCCGAGTATTCGGCCGCCTCGCATTCGCTGTAGCCGGCCGTTTGTGCAGCAATACCGGCAGGGAGGGTGTTCGAACAACATGCGTTGCCACCCTCCTTGACGCTGAGGGTAATGGCGTTCGCATAGGCCTCGGTGACCTGGGCTCGGACGGCATCTTTATCGTTTGCAACGATTTCGGTAACCGGCGAACCGGCACAATAACTGGGTTTCAAGGTCTTTTCCTCGGTCATTATTCCTCCACACAACAGTTTTTTCCGCAAGACTCCAGCGAATCGGCGAGGCCCCGCAGCAGGGCGATGACATCGTCGGCCTGGAGTCGGTATCGCACCTCGCGCCCGTCCTTCTCCGCATGGACCAGACCGGCCCGGCGGAGTTGTATCAGGTGGCGTGAGACGCCCGAAAGGTGGATGCCACAGCAGTCTTTGATCTCGGAAACCGTCATAGGCCTTCCGGCGACGGCGATTCGGGCCAATACGGCCAGTCGGGTTTCGTCGGCAAGTGCTTTGAAGATTTCCGGCTGGAGCCACAATTCAACGGCCTGCGATCGACGCTTCATGAGGTCACACTAGCATAGTTGCGCAAGGATGCAAATTTAAATATATCCCTTTCTGAGTTTTTTACCAGGAGCAATTCGTGGCCCTGTGGCTTCCGGGAGTTTCCGCCAGCCGAGGTTGCCCCAAGCCGCAGGGCCACGAATTGCTATGGCGACACCCTCCAAAACTTCGGCCCGTCCCCAAATTATGATAGGGTCCGCGTTCGGCTCGGACCGTCGGTCATTTCCGATGTCCGTTGATTGTCAATACCTTTTTGCCCAGGAGGGCCAGTAATCATGCATTCTTTTCGATTTGTAGTTCTCATGACAGTTCTTTTCTCCGCGGCCGTATTGACGGCCCAGGCGCCGACGGCGCCGCAAAGGGCGACGACCCCTCCTGACCAGGTGGTCGTTACTGTTAACGGTGATCCCGTGTACGCCGGTGAGGTCCAGATGGCTGCCCAGCGGATGGCACAGAGCATGGCCCAGTCGGGCCAGCAGGTTGACCCCCAACAGATCGGCCAGGCAGCGATGGGGCAGATGGTTGACGGCATGTTGCTGGTGCAAGAAGCCAAAAAACGGGGATTCAAGGCGGATCCGGACATCATCAAGGCAAGCGTGGAACAGGCGGAGACCAGCGCCGGCGGGCCGGAAGAACTCGATGTCACGCTGGCGCAGCAGGGGCTGGATCGCGCCCGGCTCCACACACTGATCGAAGATTCCGACCTGGTCAATCAACTGCTCCAGCAGCTTGGCGAAGGTGTTGAGGTCTCGGACGAGGAGATTGCGGCCTTTTATGAGGAAAATCCGACGTTTTTCGAAGCGGGTGAGGAAGTCAGCGCACGGCACATCCTGTTCAAGGTCGAGGCCGGCGCTGACGACGAGACCAAGGCTGCGGCCAAGGCCAAGGCTGAAGCGGCCCGAAAGCGGGCGCTCGAGGGTGAGGATTTCGCCACGTTGGCCACCGAGCTTTCCGAAGGCCCCAGCGGTCCGAAAGGCGGAGATCTTGGTTTCTTCACCCGGGACCGGATGGTGGCGCCGTTTGCTGACGCGGCCTTCGCCATGATGCCTGGGGAGACCTCCGGAGTTGTCGAGACCCAGTTCGGCTACCACGTCATTCGGGTCGAGGAACGTCGCGAGGCGCGCACCGTGCCGCTTGAAGAGGTGAAGGATCGGATCCGGCAAGGTTTGACCCAGGAAGGACAGGGGAAACGGGTCGAAGCGTTGCTGACCAGTCTTCGGGAGAAGGCCGAGATCGTCCCGGTCGGCGCCTCCGGAGCGGCTTCGTAGCCTGCTTTTCAATTGCTGACATTGAAAAGGGCCTCCAGAGGGAGGCCCTTTTCTTCTTGTGCTTCGGCTCTATCACCGAAGGGGTAGCCGCCGCCGTTGGGGCTGAGCAGGGGGCAGAAGAACCAGAAGCCCGGCAGGTAAAGGCCCCGGCTTTGAGCCGGGGCCAT
>JBDLIO010000188.1:0-5593 GCA_039714865.1 Acidobacteriota bacterium
AAACCCACCACAGACCTTGACGCCTGCCCAGGAACCCGTCGCCGTCGACGAAGAGAACCCCCACCAAATCGAGGGAGACCGGACCAGACCCCGGTGGAGTACGAGTTACGACCCTGCCCAGGTGATGCGCACCTGGGAGGCGATCTCAGAAGTGGCCGAAGGCACACTCGATCACGGCGCCGACGGGAGGGCAACGCTGGAAATCCCATCCCTCAAGCCCGGCGCCTACCGCTTGATCTATTCAACCGAAGACGCCTTCGGCACGCCCTATGAGACCCAACAGAGCTTTCTGATCGCACACCCGGCCGATACTCGGGTTGCCCTTCCGGCATTCCTTGCGGCAGAACAACCAAACGTCGCAGTCGGCGGCACAGCCCGGCTCTTCGTACACTCCGGCTTCCACGGCCAGGTGATGGTTTTGGAACTCTACCGTCAGAATCAGCGCTTCGACCGTAGGATCATCCGCTCCGGGAGGGACAGCGAAATCATCGAGATCCCCGTCGATCAAACCCTACGAGGAGGCTTCGGCGCCACCCTGACCGTGCTCCATGATCACCAGCTGATCACCTCGAATGCCCAGGTTTTCGTTCCTTGGGATGATCGCAAACTCAAATTGGAGTTCGCCACATTCCGGGATCGTCTGCGCCCGGGGCAGAAAGAGACCTTCCGTGTCACTGTGCGCAGTGCCGAAGGCGACAGCCTCGACAGCGAGGCCGCCGAGGTCCTGGCCTCGATGTACGACCGAAGCCTGGATCTCTTCGCGCCCTACAACCCGCCGACGGTCGACCACCTCTACCCGTCACTGGTGGCCTTTGCGTCGGCACATTCGACCCTGGGCAGTGCCCGTGCGGCCTGGCAGGACGAGAACGGCTTTGTTCTGGTGCCGTCAGCCCCGTCACTGGGTCGAGACCGTCTGAGAATGCTGGACGGCTACGGCATCGGCGGCCCGGGCCGCAGAGGTGGGCGCTTCCTGGCCATGAAGGCCGGCGCCATGCGCGAGATGGCCGTGGCGGCGCCGGCACCGGCGGAGATGGAGATGGCCGACGCGATCGAGGTGAACGCCGAGGTCACGGAATCAACGGCCTTCGACGATGAGACCGGCGAGGGTCGATCGCCTGCGGACCAGGCGCCCGCTGCAGAGGTTCGTTCCAACTTCGCCGAGACCGCCTTCTTCTCGCCCCACCTCGTACCCTCGGAGGACGGCTCGGTCGTCATCGAGTTCGAAACGCCGGACTCGGTGACCGAGTGGAATCTGTGGGTTCACGCCGTCACGCGGGATCTCCGGGGCGCCTCCGAAGAGCGCCAGGTCAAGACCGTCAAGGAATTGATGGTCCGGCCTGCCGTGCCGCGTTTCCTGAGGGAAGGCGACGATGCGGCCCTTCGGGTCGTCGTCAACAACGCCGGGGAGGAACCGCTTGAAGGCACCCTGCGCCTGGAACTCTATGACCCCGACACCGACGAAGACCTGCGACCGGCCTTCGCCATCGACCACAATCAGGCCGACGCGACCCCGTTCACCGTCGAACCCGGCCAGGGCACGACCCTGAGCTTCCCCTTCAAGGTCCCGCCCCGTCCGGGCCTGATCGCCTTCAAGGTCACTGCAACGGCCGGCGATTTCTCCGACGGCGAGATTCGACCCCTGCCGGTCTTGCCCGGGCGCATGCACCTGCTCCAGAGCCGGTTCGCCGCGCTGCGAGACGACGACCGCCGAGAACTCTTCTTCCCCGACATGTCGGCCGACGACCCGACCCTGATTCACGATCAGCTGGTCGTCTCGGTCGATGCCCAGCTTTTCTACGGCGTGCTCGACGCCCTCCCCTACCTGATCGACTACCCCTACGAATGCACCGAGCAGACCCTGAACCGTTTCTTGTCAACCGGCATCGTCACATCGGTCTTCGATCGCTACCCCGCGGTGGCGAAGATGGCCGAGACGATGGCCGAAAGGGACACCCGGCTGGAGAGCTGGGACGCGGACGACCCCAACCGCAAGCTCGCTCTTGAAGAAACCCCGTGGTTGGCCCGCAGCCGGGGAGGCGACGAGGATGCCGAAGACCTGATAAAGGTCCTCGATCCCAGTATTGCCGACGCCCAGCGCCGGGCCTCGCTGGCCGATCTGGAGAAGGTGCAGACCTCTCTGGGCGCTTTCCCCTGGTGGCCGGGAGGACCGCCGTCGCCCTACATGACTCTCTACGTGCTGGCGGGTTTCGCCCATGCGCTGGAATTCGAGGTCGATGTTCCGAAAGACGTCATCGTCGAGGCCTGGGCCTACATGCACCGCCACTACCTTGACGACATCGCCGAGCGCATGGTCGAAAAGGGCTGCTGCTGGGAGACCATCACCTGGCTCAACTTCGTCTTGTCATCCTACCCCGATGAGAGCTGGACCGGCGGTGTTTTTACGCCGGACGACAGAGAGCGCATGCTCAATTTCAGTTTCTCCCACTGGAAGAGGCACTCGCCCCGGCTCAAGGCCTATCTGGCGATGACCCTCAAACGGGCAGGCCGCGACTCCGACGCCGGCCTGGTCTGGGACTCGGTGATGGACTCGGCCAGGACCGACCGCGACCTGGGCACATTCTGGGCGCCCGAGGAACGGGCCTGGCTCTGGTACAACGACACCGTCGAAACCCACGCCGTCGCGCTGAGGGCCCTGACAGAGCTCGACCCCGACGACGACCGTCGATTGGGTCTTGTCCAGTGGATCTACCTCAACAAGAAGCTCAACCACTGGGAGAGCACCCGCACGACCGCCGAGGTCGTCTACGCCCTGGTGCACTACCTCGAATACGAGGGGCAGTTGGGTCAGCGCGAAGAGGCCACGGTCACCGTCGGTCCGATCACCCGGCATTTCATCTTCGAACCCGAGTCCTTCACCGGCAAGGACGCGCGAGTGGTCATTCCCGGCCCCGAGGTCGATCCAAAGACGATGGCGACAACCATCGTCGAGAAGCACACCCCCGGCATCGCCTTTGCCACCGCAACATGGCATTTCTCCACCGAGAAGCTCCCGGAGAAGGGCGACGGTGATCTCTTCAGCGTCGAGCGCACCTTCTACCGGCGGAAACTGGTCGACGCCGAGTACGTACTGGAACCGATGGCTTCCGGGACAACGCTCGAGGTCGGTGATCAACTCGAGGTCGAGTTGAGGATCTCAGCCCGCCACGAAGCAGAATACGTGCACCTGCGATCGCCCCGTGGCGCCGGGTTCGAGCCGGAAGCCCTGCGATCGGGCTGGCGGTGGGACCTCGGTGTCGCCGCCTACGAAGAGGTCCGCGACTCCGGATCCAACCTCTTCTTCGAGTGGCTGCCCGCCGGGGAATACACCTTTCGCTACCGACTGCGGGCCACAATGGCCGGCACCTTCAAGGTCGCCCCGGCCGTTCTCCAGAGCATGTACGCGCCCGAATTCGGCGCCTACTCGGCGGGGCACACCTTAACGATCGAGGACTCGTGATGCAGAGGAATAGCCACAAAAAGGCACAAAAAGGCACAAAGAGAGAGGACGAACACAAAAACACAATTGAACCACAAAGAACGCTAAGGCCGCAAAGGGAACGCAAAGAAAATATTGTAATAAAGCCCCTTTGCGCTCTTTGCGTCTTGGCGGTTCAAATTCTTTTTCCTCCGAGGGGATTGGCGGTAATCGGTCTCGTGATCGGCCTTGCAGGATCCGGGATGGTGGGGGCGGCCGATCAGGATCCGCTGGCGGGGCTTCCGGCCCTGGTGGAGAGCATCAGAGTCGAGTGGGGAGTCCCGGGAGTGGCGTTGGCCGTCGTTCAGGGAGACCGCACGGTCTATTCCGGCGGTTTCGGCGTGCTCGGGGTTCGCGACAAGAGCCCGGTCACGCCACAGACCATCTTCGGCATCGGTTCGGCGACCAAGGCCTTCACGGCAACTGCTGCCGCCATGCTGGTCGACGAGGGCATATTGGCCTGGGACGACAGGGTACGAACGGCTCTCCCGAACTTCCACCTGAGGGACGGGCAGACAACCCTGAACTGCACCCTCAAGGACCTCCTGGCCCACCGCACCGGACTGCCCCGACACGACGCCCTGTGGTACCGGTCTGACCTCGGCCGGGACGAGATGATCCACCGCCTTCGTTACCTGGAGTCCAGTGCCCCGTTCCGGGACCGTTTCCAGTACTCCAACCTGATGTACATGGTCGCGGGTCGGATGATCGGACAGGCCTCGGGCGCGACCTGGGAAGCCTTCATTCACGGTCGAATCCTGCAGCCTCTGATGATGTCGAGGACCTTTTTCGAGGAGGCGCCGAAGACCGAGTCCGACATCGCGTTGCCGCATCGCCTGGGCCCGTCGGATGTTGCCCTGTCGGTGCCGGCCTACACCGGGTGGGCCATCGGCCCGGCCCTTTCGATGTGTTCCTCGGCCGACGACATGAGCCTGTGGATCAAGGCCCAACTGGCAGCCGGCCACGATGACCGACAAACGATCCTCCCCGACGAGGTCATCAAGGAACTGCAACAACCCGTCGTAACCGTGCCCGCTCCACCGACGCCGGAAACCCCTCTTTCCGCCTACGCTTTGGGCTGGTTCGCCCAGACCTATCGAGGCCGTTTGATGGTGCACCACGTGGGCTCGATCGACGGATACTACTCCCTGGTGGCCTTCTTGCCATTTGAGGATATCGGCATCGTCGTCTTGACCAATCGCTCCAGAAACCGGGTTCCGGAAGTTCTGTCCCGCTGGGTCTTCGACCGGCTCTTGGGCCTCGCCGAGGTTGACTGGAATCGACGTTTCCGGGAGCAACACCTCACTCTGCTCGAACTCGAAAAGGCGGAATGGACCCGCATCAACGCGTTGAAGGACCTCGACGCTCCGCCCATCCTCCCGTTGGATGCCTACGTCGGGAGTTACGACCACCCCGCCTACGGCAGACTGATGGTCGAATTCCGGGAGGACGGCGACCTGACCGGTGAGTTCCGCGACCTCGCCGGATGGTTGGAGCACCTGACAGGCGAGACCTTCATCTTCCACTTCGACGCCGAGGCCCTCGGCGACCGGTTCATCATGACCTTCGCCTCATCAGACGGGGACCAAATCAACGCCGTCGCCGCCCGGTTGCAGTCGGGTGTGGCACCTGTGGTATTTGAGCGCGTCATTGGGGGACCAAGGGCCACAACGGTCCAGAACCCCGCCATTGAGGATGGTGTTTGAGGAGCGCGGGCGTCCATGCCCGCAACGACAATGGCTCACCCTCCACTTACCCGACGTTCTCAGACGCCAAGCGTCACAAACCCCTCCTGCTCGAAGTGCGGGTCGAATGCGAAGACCTCATCGATCTTTTCGCCTCTGATACAGACGAATGAAACGGCATCAACCAGCCTGACTCCTCGGGCCATGGCCACCATCGTGTCAAGACCTCGTTCGTGAAGCTCACGGTCCACCCAAACGACGTCCAGCAGTGGGGCAAAGCCCGCCCGAAAAGCCTCGACCGCTTCACGGCCGACTCGATTACCGAGGAGTTCGTAGGTTTCGACCAACACATACGATGTCGTAACAAGAGCCGCTTCTTGAAAACGGAGCCGCTCAAACACCTTTGCCGCCGTATGATGCGCCTTATCAGTTG
>JBDLIO010000189.1:0-5584 GCA_039714865.1 Acidobacteriota bacterium
CGTCGGGTACGCCTCACTCACTCATTCTGCGAAAACGCCGAATCTCACCGCGTCTTCCGCACCTCGCGACGAAAACCGGTGAGAAGGTCGGGCTAACCCGCTCAACAACCTCGCCACCTTGTTTTCGATCCCGGAACAGATGATTTCCTACACTCCCGGGATGGTGTGCGACAGCACCGCTTTTAGAGTTTTCTGAAGGGCCTGATCTCGAATTGCCGCAGCCTCCTCGAAGGGAACGGGGGGGGCGGCGAAGGGATTGGCCCGGGTTCTGACGGAGGCGAGCAGGGCGAGGTTCTTGTACCAGGTGCCCGTGCGGTCGAGGGTCTGGCCGGCCGTGTATTCGACGAAGGGTAGATCGTCGATGTGAGGTTCGGTCTCGGCGACCAGGGCTGTGACCTCACGAGGCCCGAGCAGAAGATCGGCTTCAAGGTCGGCAGCGGAACTGATGCCACCTATCAACAAGCTCTCGGTCAGGTTGGGATCCTCAAGCCTCTCCCAGTCGATGGTGATCGGTCCCGTCTCGACACGCCCGGTAACGATGGTGAACTCGTTGGGCGTCGTACGGTCGTACCAGACGGCGGTCTGGGGGAAGACCTGCCGGAAGGCCGAGAGGATGCGCAGGAAGCTTTCGGTGTCCAACGAATAGACCGGCAGCCACATCGAGGCGACGCCACCGGGTTTGAGGCGGTCACGGCACATCTGGAAATATTCCAGGGTGTAAAGCGCGCCGTTCCCGGCGAAGACCGGGTGGATCGAGTCCGACAGGATGGCGTCGTATTTCTTGTCGGTCGCCATCAGGTAGTTTCTGCCATCGTTGAGAATGGTCCGGACGCGGCTGTCGTCCAGCACGTTGTGGTTGATGAAATCGAACCAATGGTCGGACGCCGTGAGAACCCGGGGCGAGATCTCAACGACATCGATGCGCTCAACGGGATGGTGGGAGACCGCCCAACACGTGCCGCCGGAGCCGAAGCCGACGTGGAGAATCTCCCGAGGGTTCTCGACCTGGAGCAGGGGCAGGTGGCCCTGCAATTGCTGGACCTTCAACAGGGCTCGGGAAGAGCCGGCGACATTGGTGCCGTTGAGTTCAAGTGAGAGCCACCGGGCCTCGGGTTCCCCGTATTCCTTGACGATGATCGTCGCACCGATGTCCTCTTCAAGGGCCACCAGAACCTCGGTGTCCGAGATGTCCTCCACCGCCCGTCGCAGAACCCAATCGCGTGGCAGCATCACGCCAAAGAGAACCACCGTGACCAGTGCGGCCGATGCGACCAGGGTGGTCGTCCGCGTCCGCCAAAGGGCCAGTGCGACGATGAGGTGAACGACGGCCAGCAGCAACAGGGTGCGTTGGCAACCGATCAGTGGCACCAGCAGGAAGGGCGCTCCGACGGCGCCGACGATTGCGCCGAGGGTGTTGGCTGTCGCCACCGCCCCCGCGTGTTGCCCGGGTGATCGTGGCTTCGGGTCTGCAGCGACCGCCAGCGGGAAGGACGCGCCGAAGAGAACGGTCACGGGGAGAAAAAGCAGGGCTACGGTCAGCAGGAATGCCGACTGTACCCCGAAGAAGGAGTAGCTCAGCTTGAGGGCCGAGGCCAGCCCGGCCAGGATGGACGAAGTGTGGCCGAGGACCGCCAGTTGAGCGACCAAAGCCAGGGCGGCAGCCGCCTGGGTCAGAGCCAGGGCCCGGGTGGGGTTGGTGAAGCCCCGGGCAAGAGTCTTGACTGCCAGACTGCCGAGGCCCAGGCCGAGCAAGTACACGCCCAGCAGTATGGCGAAGGCGTAAACTCTCGAACCCAGGTGGAGGACCAGGATTCGAACCCAGACCAATTCGGCAGCCAGAGCGGCGGCGCCCATCAGGGCGACGAGACCGAGGAAGAAACCGGCGGCGCCGTGTCTTTCGAGGACCTCGGTTCGCCGTTCCGGGGCCGTCGGCATGATGGAGCGTTCAGCGACGACCGACAGGACCATCACCAGAAGGCACAGGACGGCAGCCGCTGCCAGGGCGCCGGTTTCCCCCATGGTCGGCAGGGCCCAGTAGGCGGTGAAGAAAACCCCGGCGGCGGCGCCGAGCGTATTGAGCCCGTAGAGCAACCCGGTGCGCTCGGCCAGTCGGTCGCCCTGAAGACGTTCGACGAGCAGCGGCAGGGTCAGGCCCATCAAAACAGTCGGCGGCAGGAGAACGATCGTTGCCAGGCCGAAACGTTGTGCGATGCCGAGAGTCAAGGAGGCGCCCATGTCGTCGCCCAGGTGGGACCCGAGGGCCAGCAGGCTGCCCAGGGCAGCCGGAGACGCCGCGTAGAAGGCCCCGATGCCGCCTTCGGCGAGGCCGTAGACCAGGATATGGCGGCGGATTCTCGGTGCGAAGCGTGCGCCGATCGCCGCCCCCAGAGCCATGCCGACCATCCATACGGTAACAGCGGCCGAAGCGGCCCAGATCGTATTGCCCAGCACCAGGCCGAGCATGCGCATCCACACAACTTCGCCGATCAGGGCCGTGGCGCCCGAGATGAAGAAGAGAAAGGGGATCAGTCGTTTCATGTGATTGAGGCCGATCACCGTCGGCGTCGTTATGGAATTCTACACGGTTTCGAGAAGTGCGAGTGCCTCTTTCCGTCTTTCGAGGCGAGTTGCCTTGCCCTGGAATACCGATCCGCGTCCTCCGCCTCGACCCCCGAGTGCCTCGGCGATGGCGGAACCCAGGGTAGAAACCTCGAGCCCGGTATCGGGGCCGGCCGTCAGGAGGAAAACGCCGTCGTCATCGGCGCCGGCCGTCAGGAGGGCCAAAACCGACGGTGCGTGGACCACCAGGTCTCGGGCGACTGCCTGGAGGAATGGCATGTCCCGTTCCTCCCAGTGAGCCGTGATCACCTCACCGGATTCCGATGCCAGCCGGGCAGCCTCGAACCCGGCCAGGTCAGTCATCGCGTTCCTGAGCTTCTTCGACAGCGATCGGAGGTGAGCCTCGCGTCGCACGGCTTCATCGACCAGCTGATCATTGGGCGCGTCGAGTGTTTGACGGAGGCGGGCGGCGCGGTCCTCGTGTTCGGCCAAGAGCCTGCGAACCCGGTTGCCCGCGACAAAAAAGACCCGGGTTCCTCCGCGCAATCGTTCGGTGTCCAGCAGGCACAGGCTGCCCAACTCGGCAGTGGATCTCAGGTGGGTGCCCCCGCAGGTGTTCAGGTCCAGGCCCTCGATTTCGATCAGCCGAATGTCTCCGGCGTGACCGTCGGGCAGACCGCGGGATCGAACGGCCAGCCGGTCGTATTCGGCCCGAGAAACCGTTCGGGCCCTGACAGCTCTTCCGGTGGGAATCTCCGCATTGACTGCCTCTTCGAGTCTTTTGAGGTCGTCGGCGTGCAGATCAGGCGCGTCCAGTTCGATATCGGATACCCGTTCACCGAGGTGGAAGGCCGTTGTCTTCCAGCCGAAAACATCAGCCGCAACGGCGGTCAGCAGGTGCTGGCCGGTGTGCTGCTGCATGTGGTCGTATCGACGGTCCCAATCGAGCTTCATGTGGACGGGTCCAAGGTCCACGGGTCCGTCGAGCGTGTGTCGGATGACGCCGCCGAGCAGTTGTACATCGAGGACCGCCAAACCGCCGAGGATGCCTCGATCGGCCGGTTGGCCGCCCCCCTCCGGATAGAAGATCGTGTCGGCCGTGACGGCAAAAAAGTGTGATCCCTCCTGACCGGTTTCCGATATATCGGTCGCCAGTTCGGTGAGGTAGGCATTTCTGTCATACGCCATGATCGCCATGTTTGCAGTGTAGCCGGTCGATGATTTCCTCGCGGCCGGCGGTGGCGCTGCGCTACCCTGATGATGATGCGAAACGCCTTCAGTCTATTCCTGGCCGTTGTTGTGTGTGCTCCTGCGTTGGTCAATGCGCAGACGAACAACCCACCCGACCGTCGTGTCGATGTCAACGAGGTTCGTCAGTCTCGCAGCCGGGTTGTAGACAACGCGGCGATTGATGAATCAGTGCGGCTCCAGACGGTGGATCTTTACGACCAGGCCGTCAGCCTGCTCGAAACCGCTGCGATACGCGAAGCCGAAGCCGTTGCAGACGACCATGAACGTGATGGAATCGGACGATTGGCCGAGGCGCTCAAGGAGACCCTCGCGCAACCGGAACGACCGGCTCATCGGGTGTTGCCGGAGACCTCGACCGCGGACCAGGCCGAGGATGCCCTGGCACGGGAGCGGTCGCGGCTTGCCGCCAACCGCTCCGAACTGCGTGAGATCGAGCACCTCGCTGAAGAGCGGGCCTCCTCCAGGAGTGAAATTTCGCAGCGTCTGGGTGCCCTCGACCAGGAGCGCGACATGCTCGCCGACGATTTCCGGTCCGTTTCGCAGATGGACACCCATCCTGAAGTCAAGGAAGCCGAGCGGATACTGGTTCTGGTGCGCAATCAGGCGGCTGGGGCCGAGATTACGAAGCTTCGCGCTTCCCTCGCCCTGCTCGACGAACGGGGCACGCTGATTCCACTCGAGGTGGATATCGCCCAAAGACGGGTGGCAGCGAGCGAGCAACTTGTCGCCGAACTCGAAGAACAGGCGTTTCATGTTCGCAGACGGGAGAATGAGGCCGTCTTCGAAAATATCCGGCTCCAGTGCAAGGAGGCCTTCGAAAAGGTCCCTGAACTCAACGCGATCGCCTCCGAAACGGAAAGGCTCGCCGAGCATCTCCATGGTCCCGGCGGAATCTTGGCCCAGAGTGAGATCAATACCAAAGCCCTGCTGATCACTCGAAAATACATGGACGACCTCAATCGTATCGCCGAGCTGACGAGACGCAAATATGCCGCATACGGCCAAGCCGGCAGCATCAAGCGGTGGTGGCCTGATTTTCCGGATGACTTCCCGGACCCCGGTGCCGCCAGATCAGCGGTCATTCGCCTGGAGCATCGTGTCCCGGAGGTTCAGCACCAGCTGATCCTCTTCGAGGAGCAACGCGCCGACGCACGCGACCTTGCCCGTCGGACGTGGGGAGTGCTGGCTGAGGCCTACGGAGACGACCTCGACCCCGAGGTCCAACGAGTCACCAATGATCTCCTGAGCGTTCGCCGCGATCTCCTCGATCGTCTTGTGCAACAGTCCGGGCGATACTCGAACAAACTGGTCGAACACCTGACGGTTTCCACCTATTTCAGCCACGAGGTCGATCGAATCGAGAAGATCCTCTATTCCCACATTCTGTGGTCTCGAAGTGTTCCCAGACCCAATATCCCGCGGGTCGGTGATCTCAAGAATGCGATGCTCTGGGTCTTCGGCATCGACGCCCGCCCCTCGGCCGAGAGTGGCGAAGGCAGAGGTCAAATCAGAATTCTGCCCCGTGATCTCCTGTTTGCCCTCCTGCTCTTCCTTTTTGCGGTTTCTCGCCAAAGGTGGCGTTCCAGATTGACCGCACTCGCGGACAAGGTTCGGGATCCCGAGCGAGACGCCTTCCGGCACACCGTTGATACGCTGGTCACGACGGTCCTCCTGGCGGCGCCGTTTCCGCTCGTTCTGTATCTGGCAGGCTCGATCCTGGCTCGGATTGACGGGTCGACCTACATTGCCTCCGCTGCCGGGTCCCTGGCATATG
>JBDLIO010000190.1:0-5565 GCA_039714865.1 Acidobacteriota bacterium
GCCATCGATACCTGGCTCAGAAATTCGGACATCAAACGGGCCGCCCATACCGCTCGCCACGCCCTGGATAAAGGACGGCTCCATGCCGGCCACGGCGCCTTTCTGTCCGCCATGCGCGCCGCACGAGAGGCGGGCGATCACACGCTGCTGGCACAGCTTTACGAGATGGAGAATGCGTGGGAGCCGGCTGCCCGCGAGTGGCAGATCGTCGGAAATTCGACCAAGGCCGCCGCGGCCTTTTCCCGCGCAGGCCTGCTGACGGAAGCCGCTGCAGCCGAACTGGCTGCCGGCAACACCGAAAGCTCCGCTCGCTTGCGGCTCAATCACCTCCGTGATCTGTATTCCCGGCTGGAAAAACAGGATGTGTCCAGAGCGATCGAAGGCACATCGGGATCCACTCTCCGAGAGGACGCAGCTTCGGAGACCCAAACCCTTCTGCCCTTACTTGAATCTCTCGGCATGCTCCCCGAAATGATCGAACTGCTGCGCGCCACAGGGCAGGTCGATGAGGCGGTCAGTCGCCTTGAGGCTTCCGGACAGCCCGGTTCCGCGGCCGAGTTGGCCCGGGAGGCATATCGATGGGACCTGGCGGCGCCGATCCTCGAGACGATGGCCCGCTGGGGAGAGGCGGGAGACGTTTACGAACTGGCCGGCAATTTGGAGAAAGCCGCCATGTGTGCGGAACGGGCCGGCGAAGACGAGAGGGCCCTCGGCTTGTACAAGAGCATCGGCCGTACCGCCGATGCCGCTTATTGCCTGGCACGGCTCGGCGCCCTCCAGGAGGCTCTGAGGTCACTGCACGAGGAGGATATGTTGGACGAGGCCTTCAACCTCCTCTCTTCCTTCCCGGGCCCGGTCCCGGACATCCCGGATATTGTCTTGGACTTGGCGGCCCACAAGAAGGCCACCGGCAAGCCCGAAGAAGCCGTTGCTTGCCTTCAACGTGCGGTCCTCGGCGTTGCTCTTCAGCCGGGCCGTCTGGACCCGGCCGTAGCCCTCGCCCGAGAACTCTTCGAACTGGGAGACATCGATTCGTCCCGCGCTCACCTGAATCGTGTTCTCAGCCACGATTACTCCTACCAACCGGCCCAGGCCCTCAAGGCTACACTCGACGCCCATCCATCCGGGGGTGACCTGTCGGCAACACTGCCGGCCCAGTACCCTCAAGATGCGGCGACGCCTCAGATATCGGAAGGCGCTCTCAGGTACGAAATCCGGCACGAACTGGGCCGCGGCGGCATGGGCGTCGTCTATCTTGCGCGCGACACTCGCCTGGGAAGAGATGTCGCCATCAAAGTCCTCAGAACGACATCGACAGAAGAAGCCGCCAGGCTGGAGCAGGAGGCCAAGGTTTCGGCGACCCTCAACCACCCGAGCATTGTCACCGTGTACGATTTCGAGTCCGGCTTCGACGGCTATTTCATCGCCATGGAACTGGTTCGAGGTGAACCGCTCGACAAGCTGAACAAGACAGCACCCGAGCGCATTCGTTCCCAACTGAGGCCGCTGTTGGTCAAGCTGGCTTCGGCCCTGAGCTATGCCCACAACCATCATGTCATCCACCGTGACCTGAAACCCGCCAACATTCTCCTGACTGACGACGGCAACATCAAGATTCTGGATTTCGGAATTGCCGCCCGCCTGGATTCGGAGGAAGGCGTATCAACCGGCGTCTGCGGAACGCCCTTCTACATGGCTCCGGAGCAGATTCGTGGCGAAGCTCCAACTCCTGCCTCGGACATCTATTCGCTCGGGGCTACCGCGTTTCACCTGGCGGCAGGCCGGCCTCCATTTGTCGGCGGCAACGTCATCGAGGCACATCTCGAAAGCAATCCACCCGACCCGAGGGAATTTGCGCCCCACCTCCCTTCCGATATCGCCACGGCAATCCTGCGTTGCCTGGCGAAGAACCCGCGGGACCGTTTCCCTTCGTGCGCCGATCTCGTAAAATCCATCGAATCCAAGGTATGATCCCACGCCAAGGGCAACTCCATCCGGAGTGCAACTAACGGAGGCTTCATGAATTTCGGACAACTGTGGAAGCGCCCGGAGACACGCTTCCTGATTCTCTTTCTAGCAATCCTCGGCATCAGCTTTACCGTCGTGGCATTGAAACCGGTCGATCAGGCCTTTGTCGTGCCATTTACGACGTTGGTGGCCAAGATTTCAGGGCACCTCCTGGTTCTGTTCGGAGAAGAGATGACCGTCAACGGGTGCCAGCTGACATCTCCGAGATTCGCAGTCACGATATACAATGGATGCAACGGTCTGATCACCAGCTTGATTTTCATCTCCGGCGTCCTTGCCTTTCCGGCTCGTTGGCCCGCTAAAATCTTTGGCGTCCTTGGCGGGCTTCTGGCAATCCAGGCAATCAACCTCGTCCGAATCATCTCCCTCTTTTATATCGGCATCTACCTTCCCGACCTTTTCAACTCCTCCCATATATTTATCTGGCAGTCGATTGTCATTTTATTCGGGGTCGGCCTGTGGATGTTATGGGCCGATCGTTTCGCATCGCCGAGACCCGAAGAGAAGGACTAGAATGGCACGGTCCCCGGCCGCCCGCACCTTTCTCCTGTGGCTCCCGCTGACCCTGTTCATCGCCATTGTGCTGTGGGCGGTGGCCTTGCGGCCCCTTTTCGACACCGCGGTCACCGGCTTCGCGGAGATCCTCGTTCGTTCATTTGAATACCCCCGGGTCACCCGTCTGGAGGCCGTCGATCACCGGGCCCAGGTCTACCGAAGCGACTTTCGCTCGGACTCGAAGATCCCAACGATCCCCCTGACCGAGATCCACTTCAATACAATCGTGCTCCTCGCGCTGTTCCTGGCTCTTCCCAAACGATTCTCCAGGATCAACCTGGAGCGACTCGCGATGGCGTGGTTCCTCCTCTACTTGACGCAAACCCTGAACCTCTTTCTGCACGTCAAGTGCATTTACGCATTGAATCTCGGTGAGTGGAGCCAGCAAAACTATTCAAATTTCTCGCGGAATTTCTACGGCTTCTGGCGGTATTTCACCGATCTGCCGGGCAGGTTCAGCTTCCCCTTCGTCTTCTGGCTGGGATTCTTCTGGGAACCGGTCCTGGGCATGCTGACTCCGGATTCAACGCCGGTCCAATCCGTCAGAAAACCGAACAAGAAACGAGCTTGAGGGTGCCGATGATCGCACGCTGTGGGTGTTTCCCGAGCCCGAGCCCGTTACCCTTACCGACTTCCTTCGCCAACTGAAAGATCCGCAGGCGCGGTTGCCCGGGTCGGCCTTCTCGGGGTCGTGACAGACACATATCGGGAACGACAACGGTAACGGCTCGGGCTCGGTTAATGGCGCACCGCTTCCCCTTGGTTCCAGCTCCCTTTCACCCCCTCCGAAGATATCGATAGTCCGGGATCTCGTAGTCCTTCATCTTCGAAATCAAGGCGCCCCGCGACAGATTGAGAACTCGAGCAGCCTTGCTCTGATTGCCTTTGGTGCGCGCCAGGACACGGTCGATTACGAGCCGTTCGATCGAAGGGACCACCACTTTGAGGTCGTCCATGCCCAGAAGAACAGCCGCCGACTGTACTCCTCCATCACCGTCATCGGAGCTGGACAACAAGGGTATAGCCGGGACAATCCCTCGAATCATGTCGCCGCTGGGCGTCGCAGAGATCAGGCGCCTCAGTTCCCCCAGGAGTTCCGTCATCTGTCCTTCGAAGTGATGTGTCAGAAGGGAATTCAACGAATCGAGTTCAATCCCCCGAATTTCCTTGCCCTGTTCCGCTGCAACTGTGTCAAGGAGACGAATCACCAGCAACGGCAGATCTTCCCTCCGGCTATCCAGGGCCGGAACGCGGATCACATGATGGCGAAAGAGACTGTACAAGGCCGGATCGAGCCGCCCGTCATTGAGCAAGATCATCGGATCTTCTTCCGTCGTCCCTGCCCATCGAACCCTGGGACCCCAACCGGTTTCCAGGTCGGCGGCAATCGTCGCTGCAACCTCTCGCTGAACAACCACAGACAACAGGTGGAGATCTCTGAGGACGAGCATGCAGCCCTCGGAGACCTCGGCCGGATTCAGCAGTTCAGGGCCGGGGCCGAAAAACTCGGTTCTGAAAGCCTCGTCACACCCCTCCCTGCATTGAATCACTCGGACAGCCAGAGCTCCGGAAGGATTCAAGGACGCAGCGAGGCCCGCCAGCGTCATCCGGCCGACTCCGGATCTCCCACACATCAGAATAGGATGCTGAGTTCGAGCAGAATAGATGACCCCGTCCCGCAAGAGGCGAACGGCCTGCGACGTACCGGGAAGGCTCATTTCCAGAGTCTCCCGGGCCTCGGTCTCCCACGAGCCGAACAAGAGATCTGACGCTTCCACACGGTCCCAGTGGATTGCCATGAGACGTGTCAACTCGGCCAGAATCAGCTCGTCGTCATCTTCGAAATCAACAGTCGTCTCAACAACCAGGAAAGCCCGGGAACCGATCGGTCCCTGGGCCACCGGGTAGATCAGAAATTGCCGGCCCCCGATTCGGAGCATCGCGTAGCGACTGTCTTCTGAGAGTTCTCGAAAAGTCCTTCCAGGGAGTCGCGGGAGATCGCCCGACCATTGGGATACGACCGGAACCAGGAGGCCCTCCTCATCCAGACGTGCGACCATGGCTTCACGTCCGGAAAAAACCTGTGCCAGGAAACCCCGAAGACCCGGGACCAGGTCCGATCTGACGCGTCCCTGAAAAACCTCGACCATCTGATCTCGTGCCGCGGCAATCCTGTGGGGTTCGCTGTAAAGCACCACCTCGGCTCGCTTCTTGCCGGCTGCCCCGGTTCCATCAGCTTTCGGAATTTTTGCCGGTTCCGCCGCCGAGGTCACTTCCGGGTCAACCGCAAAAACGATTTCTGTCTCCTCATCACCGCTCCCCTTGAAAACCAGGTTGGCCGTCCCCAGCCTGAAACGATCCCCGACCTTGAGGACACCACGAGACCGCCTTTCACCATTGAGAACCGCCACCTGCCGCTTCTGTCCAAGAAAGGTAAAAACGTCACCGTTGCGTTGAATCACCAAGTGCTTCGGCGCAACCCCGGGCGAACGGATCACGATATCGTTGTCACTCGAGGCGCCTATCGAGATCAATGACTTTGCGACCTCGTAAATAACCTCAGAACCACCTGTTCCTTCAATCGCCAATTTGACCATGGCAATGACCCCTCCGTCAGGCCTGAGAAAGCCCCCTGCTCTTCAGTTCTTCATACATTTCTTTGCATTCAACACCAAAAGGTCACAATGAAGGGACAATCAGCCCAGAACCGCCCCTTCGTTCGACAATCGTTTCATCCGTAGGAATATATACTTCAGGAAACGGTCTGTCAAATCTCGGCACACTCCCAGTCACTCATCTCTCAGCCGGCTCCATTGACAGGAACCAGGGGGCACGGGTCAGCCAAGCTATACTCGGACGATGATCGTTGTCCGAGTTGTTGTGCTGCTCTCACTCCTCCTGTTGAGTCTGGGGACAGCAACCGGGGAAGGCCTCCCTGCCCGGCAAGGCGAAAAGGCGGCTGTCGATGTTGAAACAACCGCA
>JBDLIO010000191.1:0-5556 GCA_039714865.1 Acidobacteriota bacterium
CTCCTGAAGCGTGTGGCTGTAGAGGGTGGCCTCGGCGGACTTGGATGTCCCGGCCCAGGACAGCAGGCCCTGCGGAGGCCGCAGCAGCTCGGCGCCCTCGTCGTCCAGGAGAAAAACCGACTCGTCGTCGCCCTCTTGCGGGAGACACAGCTCCACCGTCTGGCCCCTGGGAATCAGGTTGCCGGCGTCGGTCAATACCGCAGCGAAGGGGCCGCGGTAGATCCCGCGCCTGGACACGAGCTTTCCCGGCGCCGAAGCGGTGTAGGTCAGGGAGTAGAAGCGGTGCCCTGAGACCACCCGGTAAGGGAACCGTTTGAGGATGTTGATTCCCTCAAAGCCCACATCCTCGAGGAGCCCGAGCAACTCGCCTTGCAGGAGGGCGCCGCCGATGCACTCACCGCGGAGCTTCTCGTTGTAGCGGACGGCGAGCGGGGGCTCCTCCTCGCAGCAGACATCGGCCACCACGAGTCGTCCGCCGGGTCTCAGCACCCTCCGGATCTCCTCAAAGGTCCGCCGCTTGTCCTCGGTGAGGTTGATGACACAGTTGGAGATGACGATGTCCACAGAGTCGTCGGGAAGAGGCAATTCCTCGAGCAACCCGTTGTGCAGCTCGATGTTTTCGTAGCCGAGACGGTCTGCCATCTCCCGAGCCGCCTTCCGGGCCAGGTCCAGCATTTCGTCGAGCATGTCGATCCCGAGCACGCGCCCCAGCGGGCCCGCGTGCTCCGCGGCGATGCACAGCTCGATGCCTGCACCGCAGCCGAGATCGAGCACCGTGTCTCCGGCTCCGACTCCGGCATCGAGAACGGGACTTCCGCATCCGTAGCTTCGGGAGACGGCAGAGCCGGGGAGGGCCGTCTCCGTAGCATTTTCGTACCCAGCCGGGTTCATGATCTCCTCGTTGGGAGTGCCGGCGGCGGCGCCGTAGAAACTTCGAGCCAGGGAGTGTCCGTCTTCCTCCGCCAGTGAGAGAACACAGTTGGAGTGCGTGAAGGCGCAGAGGGCGTCTTCCTCGCTGCACGCCTCCAGTCGTTCCCCCATTCGGGCGCGGAACGCGGGTCGGTCCACTGCTTCTTCCGGCCCCGCCTGCTCCGTGATGACGGAGAGAGCCGTCCGTTCGTAGAGTTCCAGCCATGGATCGGCCCCGACAAAACAGCCATCTGCTACATAGCTGTGGTCGGGGTCGCCACCGCCGGTAAGAAAGGAGAGCGGCCTGGATGCCAGATCTGGACCGGAAGCCACGGAGGCCCTTCGTAGCGTGTCCAGCGCCTCCGATTCCCGCCAGATCTTCTCCAGGCCCTCCGAGAGATGTCCGCAGGCGAGGGCCGGTTCCAGCACGAGGGCTGCCGTTGGATAGATCTGACCGTCAGGACCCACTGCGAGGGATTGCCAGCCGGCATTGGTCAAATCGTACCGGGTGCCTGGGAGAGACAGCACCTGTGAACGGAGGATCTCCACATTGTCGATGGCCACGCCGAGGGTCTTCGCCAGGCTGCGGGCCCGATCGAGGCCGTCGCCGATCTCGGCGATCTCCGGCAGACTGGCAGCCGAACCATGGCCCTTGACGAAATACCAGAGATAGTGAACCGAGGCGACGCCAAGGCGGGCAGCCTCCTCCACAAGCCATTCCATGTGCCGGGCCGAATGATGGTCAACAACCATGGCGAGAGCCACGGGGAATCCCAGTTCCTGCAGGATGCCGATGCTCTGCCTCGTGCGTTCGAAGGTTCCGGCGCCGCGAAGGGCATCGTGAACAGGCGCGGGTCCGTCCAGGCTGACCTGGAAATGGAAACGATTCCGGGGGAGGTCGTCCAGGAGTGGGCGCAGGCGGTGTGTTGCCAGGGCGTTGGTCAGCGTGACCAGATGGGTGTCCGGACGGTCGGCGACGAACCGGCACAGAAGAGGGAAGCCCTCGTGGATCATGGGTTCGCCGCCCGTGGCGTAGAGGAGGTTGCATCCCAGATCGGAGCCTTCCTTGAGGACCCGTTGCAGTTCCTCAGGCTTGAGTTCGAGGGAGGCTTCGGGAGAGGAGGCGAACATGCAGTGTGTACACCGGAGATTGCAACGGTTGGTCAGATGGAGCCACATCTCTCGGAGCCCGTCGAGGGACAGGCGTTCATGGCGAGGTTCCAAGGGTGCTCCCGGCCGTTGGGGAATCCGCTTGAGGAGGCTGATCGCCTGGGTGACCGCCGGCGCGGAATCGACGCCGTACCGTGCCGCATAGCGGGCGGCGGCCTCGTGAAGGCCCGCCCCGGAGGTCAATTCGGAGAGGATGAGATCCGCCCTGAGGTTCGGTACGAACCAGTCCGGCACCGTTGGTTGGATCCAGACGGGAGTGCCCTCGTACTCAATTCGCGTCCACCCCGTGAGTCTGCCGATGTCAGTCGTGATTGGCTTGTCTTTCATTGACTCGTGAAATCCTTCTCAAATTCCGGGGTGCAGTATAGCGCACGGTTTTGTTCACCCGGTGAAGCCGGAACCAAGGGGAAGCGGAGTGCCTTGAACCCGAGCCCGAGCCGTGAGCGTTGTCGTTATCGAAATGCGTTGCCCCATGAAGCTGGACTCAGACAACTGCTTCACTGGTTTTTCAGCCGGCGGTGAAGACAAGACGAGTCGGACACGGTAACGGTATCGGGCTCGGGCTCGGGGAAACCCCACGGTGTGCAATCGCTGCCAACCCCTTCAACTGAATCGATTTGGATGACGTCGCCTGACGTCTTGCCTCGTTTTTTCGGCTTGCCTCAGGATAAGTAGCTGACGCCTGTACAATTCCCGGTGTGGAAACCCCGAGGTTTGCAGTCGTCATTCCGGCCCTCGACGAGGCGGCGCGGATCGGGGCCTGCCTCCAGTCCATCGAACCGGTGGCGGCCGAGGTCGTGGTGGTGGATGGGGGGAGCAGCGATGACACGGTGGCCAGAGCGTCGGACTTTCCGGGCGTCCGTGTTCTCTCCTGTCCTCCGGGCCGGGGGGGGCAGCTGGACTTCGGAGCACGAGCCACCTCGGCGGCACGGTTGCTTTTCCTCCACGCGGATTGCCGCCTGCCTGAGGGGTGGTCGGAGTCGGCCGGAAGGGCTCTGGACGATCCCGAGGTAGCCCTCACCTATTTCCGTCTCCACACGGAGCCCAGCGACCCTGCGTCGGGGCGTCTCGCCCGGGCCTGGCTCCGGTTGATTGACCTCCGGTCCTTGGGTGTAGGCCTGCCCTATGGTGATCAGGCCCATGCGGTGCGGCGGGAGGTATTCGACGAGGTTGGAGGGTTCCCCGCAATTCCACTGATGGAGGATGTGGCCTTCGCCCGTGCATGTCGACGCCTGGGCCGGATTCAGGGGCTTCCGTCGGAGGTCAGGACCACCGGGCGCCGCTTCGAACGCCGGCCGGTGATGAACCGGCTCTGCACCGCCACCTTCCCCCTCCTGTTCCGGCTGGGGGTTTCTCCGTGGACCCTGGCCCGTTGGTACCGGGAGGTGCGATGACAGCATGCCTGGTAGTCTTCGGCCGGGAGCCGGTTCCGGGTCAGGTGAAGACACGCCTGGCACGCGACATCGGCGCGGAACGGGCGGCGGCGGTCTACAGACTGATGCTCGAGCGCACGCTTGCCGAGGCCATGACCACCGGTATTCCGGTAGTGCTCTCCCTGGCCGGGGCCCTGACTGGGTGCTGGACGCCTCCGGAAGGCCCCCGGGTGGAGGTGCAGGGCAACGGCGATCTTGGTCGGCGCATGTGGGACGCGTTCCGGCTGCGTTTTGCCGAGGGGGCGGACCGGGCGCTGCTGATCGGTTCGGACTGCCCCGGTGTGACCCGGGCCCATCTACTGAAGGCCATTGAATGCCTGTCCGATGTGCCCGTGGTTCTCGGGCCGGCGGAGGACGGCGGTTACTGGGCCATCGGCCAGCGGGCGCCGGGAAGGGATTGCTTCTCCGGGGTGCCGTGGTCGTCCGGGACGACACTCCAGGCCACCAGGGAACGGCTCCTGCTTCTGGATGTGGAATGGGTCGAAACGGAGACCTTGGCCGATGTGGACACCGCCGAAGACCTGTACCTTCTGCACGGTATGGTGAACGGGTGACAGCTGAGCCGCTTGCAAAAGAGAAGAAATAGCCACAAAAAGGCACAAAAAGGCACAAAGAGAAAAAAGGGGGGCGGCTGGGACTACGCGTGGATTGCCGGGTCGAAGTTCTCTACCTATTGTGTGGTTGAGGCGCCTGTCCGGCTTCGCCGTTGGCTACGCCGCGACGGCCTTCGTCTTCTCCCAAAGGTCGAGAACGAAGACCGGGAGCGCGGGCCTCCTGGCCCGCATTCTCGTACGCTGAATTTTGCAAGCGCCTGAGCTAATAGCTGATAGCTGACAGCTGATAGCTGACAGCTTCTTCTCTACCACCGCCATCCGACGCCGAGACCGATTTCCACTGGCGTACCGTCGATGTTGACCCGGTCGAGATTGTCCTTGTTGTCGTTTTCGAGGTCCAGCGTGCCCGACAGGTCCATCATTTTAAGATCAAGGCTTACGAAGGTCTTGTTGCTGAGGTTGTAGTTGAGGCCGCCCTCAATGACCCACCCGAAACTGGGATTGGCGACCAGTTTTGTGACACCGAAGTCTTCGAGAGCCGGTTCGACATCGTCAAAGAGGTAGAAGGTCGTATTGAGGCCTCCTCCGATGTAGGGCTGCACGCCCCCGCGGAGTTGGATTTCGTACCGCAGCGTCAGTGTCAGGGGCGTGAACCAGATTTCGCCGAGCAGGTCTCTATCAAGATCGCCGCCCTTGCCCGTGAAGTCAAAAGGCGCGGTCGTCAACGACGTGCAGATTGCCAAAGCGTCCGATACCATATATTGCAATTCGAGGACTGCCGTCACCGAGGAAGAACTCGATTCCATTTGAGTTCCGGTGTCAAAAATGGTGTCGGTCGTGGCATCAAACGAGAGGGATGCCAGTCGGGTTGCGAAGCGCCACTCACCCTGTTGGGCGGCCGCGGGTACGGCGCCGAGAACGACCAAAATGGCGGTGAAAACAAACAATCTACGCATCATGCCTCCAAAGTCTCGCGAGACCGAGATTCTCTGCAGAATGGTAGCAGGGATCGGGGGGTAGCCTGGCTTCGCGTCCCGTCTTGCCTGCCGACTTCCTTCTCTTCTCTTTGCGTTCTTGGCGTCTTGGCGGTTCAATGTGTTCTTCTACGTTCGACGTTCGACATCGGCGCCGAGCGACCGCAGTCGGTGATGAAGATCTTCGTAGCCGCGCTCGACCTGTCTGATGTTGTGAATGACGCTTTCGCCCTCGGCGCACAAGGCCGCGATGACCAATGCCATTCCGGCCCGGATGTCGGGGCTGGCCAGGTCTTGACCCTGGAGGCGAGCAGGCCCGACGACGACAGCGCGGTGGGGATCACACAGGACGATGTGGGCGCCCATCGAGATCAGGCGGTCAACCCAGAACAACCGGCTTTCGAACATCTTTTCGTGGATGAGGATCGTTCCCCGCGCCTGAGTGGCCAGCACAACGGCGATCGACGTCAAGTCGGGAGGGAAAGCCGGCCACGGTCCGTCGTCAATCTTCGGAAT
>JBDLIO010000192.1:0-5554 GCA_039714865.1 Acidobacteriota bacterium
AAGCCTTGAGGCCCTGGTGCTTGAAAGAAACGTAGGCATACCCGAAGGTCTGTTGAGGCTTTTTGAAAGGGTCCAGGGTCCAAGGGGTTGGTACAGACCGCTGTTGAGAATCGCGCAGTTCAGGTTGGTAATTATTCGGGCTGATCAGGCCACGGGTGGGGATGTCCCACCCAAGGCCGGGCCTGACACCCGAGACGGGCGGTCCTATTGCATGCACTGTGAATATCGGCATTTCGGGGTTGCTGAGGCCGAGCGCGGACAACCGCGGTCCGGTCCGAAGAGATCCCAATCATGCCGGTACGAAGCGTGGGCGTTCACGGGATGGTCAAGTCTCAACAAGAAGTTGCAGGCGTGGGGAGAGATCTGTCTCCCCGTGTCTTCATTGGCCGGGAGGGTGTCTCCATGACAATTAGCCCCACAGGGCGTAAGAGTTTCTCAAAAAACGAATCAACGATTCCGTTGCCGAACCTGATTCAGGTCCAGCGCGGCTCCTACGAGGATTTCCTGCAAATGGACCTCCTCCCTGAAGAGCGCGCGGAGAGTGGGTTGCAATCGGTCTTGTCGACGATTTTTCCGTTCACCGATTTCCGGGAGACCTGCGAATTGCAGTTTATCCGTTACGAAATCGGGAACTGGTCGTGTCGTTGCGGCCGATTGGACGGATTGGAACACCTTCGTCTGACCTGCGATCACTGTAGCGCCCGGTTCAAGGCCGGTGCGCCGCACGAGTTCGAAGTGGTATGCCCGGATTGCGGTAAGGCGAACCGGAATCGTATCGAGACCTGCAACGTCTGTGGAACCTCGGTGGCCCTCCGTTTGACCTTTGCGGATGAAGAGTGCCGAAAGCGTGGCATGAGCTATGCCGTTCCCATCCGGTTGACATTCCGAATGGTGACGTTCGACACCGAAGAAGACGGGACTCGCCAGCTCCGTGACCTCAAGGAGGAGGAGCTCTACTTCGGCGAGCTGCCGCTGATGACGGACACGGGTACGTTCATCATCAACGGCACCGAGCGGGTCATCGTCTCTCAGCTCCACCGTTCGCCGGGCGTCTTTTTCACCCTTGAAGGGCCGAACCACTTCCTGGCCAAGGTCGTGCCCTACCGTGGATCCTGGATTGAGTTCGAATACGACACCAAGCAGATCCTGTGGGTTCGCATCGACCGGAAGCGTCGTCTTCCGGGCACGGTCTTTCTCCGGGCCTTGAGTCCCGAGCTCGAAACGAATTCGATGATCCTGCGGTCCTTTTGCACCGTCATTGACGTCAAGCTGGATGCCAAGAAGAAGAAGGCGACGCTGGGGTTGGATCACCGAATCCTCGATATCGATACGGAGCGAAAAGAAGGTCAGAGGTTCAGGCAGGTCAAGGACCCGCACCTTTTTGCCGATCTCAAACTGGATGATGCTCTGCGAGGGCGGCTGGAAAATGCGGTTGCCAAGGGCAAGGCGCATAACGTCAAGGTCGATGCCGAGAAACTGGTTGGCGCGATTCTGGTTGACGATATTGTTGATCCGGAGACCGGTGAGGTCAAGGACTTCGCTCGTGCCAATAGCCGGGTCACCGACGAGTTGTTGGCGTATGCCGAAGAGATCGGGGTTCGCGACCTTCCGCTGGTCTTCCCTGATTGGGACCCGGTTGGAGAGATCCTGCATCTGACATTGGAAAAGGACTCTTCGACGTCGCAGATGGATGCGAGGATGGAGATTTATCGGCGGCAACGCCCCGGCGATCCACCGACCGAAGAGTCTGCAACGACACTCTTCAACGGTTTGTTCTTCGACGAGCGAAAGTACAACCTTTCTGCGGTCGGCCGGTTCAAGTTCAACGCCAAGTTGGCTTTGGACAAGGACCTGGGCCAGCGCATTCTCGATGTGGACGATTTTCAGAAGTTGGTCACCTACCTTTTGCGGTTGCACAAGGATTTCGGCCGCGTCGACGACATCGACAGTCTGGCCAACAGGCGGGTTCGAACCGTTGGCGAGCTGATGGAAAATCAGTTCCGAATCGGGCTGGTGCGTATGGAGCGGGCGATCAAGGAGAAGATGTCCATCCATCCTGACATCGACTCGGCCATGCCTCGAGACCTGGTGAACTCAAAGCCGGTGATTGCGTCGGTCGACGAGTTCTTCGGATCCTCTCAGCTCTCGCAGTTCATGGACCAGACCAACCCTCTCTCAGAGGTCACACACAAGCGGCGGTTGTCGGCCCTCGGCCCCGGCGGTCTCTCGCGGGAGCGGGCCGGATTCGAGGTCCGGGACGTTCACTCGACCCACTACGGACGAATCTGTCCGATTGAGACCCCTGAAGGTCCAAATATCGGACTGATTTCTTCGCTGTCCTGTTATGCCCGCCTCAATCCGATGGGCTATATCGAATCGCCCTACAAGAAGGTCGAGAACGGCAAGGTGCTGGACCATGTGCGAATCACCCAGGTCGGCGACTCCAAGTTCAAATTGGGTGAGACCGTCTTGGTTGGCGCTTTTGACAAGGCCAATGTCGCAGCCGAAAAGGCCGGCAAAGTAGGCGTATGGGGCGAACCCCACGCCTTCTACCTGCCTGCCTGGGAAGAGGAGACCCTCAATATCGCGCAGGCCAACGCGCAGGTTGACGACAAGGGCGCCTTGGTCGATGAAAAGGTGATCGCCAGATCAGCCGGTGAGTTTCTGTTGATTGATTGCAACGATGTCAACTACATCGACGTTTCCCCACGGCAAGTCGTGTCGGTGGCGGCTTCCCTGATCCCCTTCCTGGAGCACGATGACGCCAACCGGGCATTGATGGGCAGTAACATGCAGCGCCAGGCGGTGCCTCTGGTTTCGCCGGAGTCGCCCATCGTCGGTACCGGGATGGAAGGCCGCGTGGCCCACGACTCCGGTGCGGTGGTCGTGTGCCGCCGGGACGGAATCGTGGACAAGGTTGACGCCCAGCGCATCATCGTCAGGATCGAAGGCGAGGGCGAGGGTGACTTTGGTGCCGACATCTATCAGATGACCAAGTTCCGCCGTTCAAACCAGAACACGTCGATCAACCAGAAACCGTTGATCGCAGAGGGCCAGCAGGTCTTCAAGGGACAGATTCTCGCTGACGGGCCCAACACCCAACAGGGTGAGTTGGCCTTGGGTCATAACATCCTGGTCGCCTTCATGCCCTGGCGCGGTTACAACTTCGAGGATGCGATCATCGTGTCCGAGCGGTTGGTCAAAGACGACAAATACACGTCGATCCACATCGAGGAATTCGAAACCTCGGCTCGAGATACCAAGCTTGGACCGGAAGAGATCACTCGGGACATCCCCAACGTTTCTGAGAGTGCACTGGCTCACCTGGATGAAGCCGGCATCATTCACGTCGGCGCCCAGGTGAAACAGGGGTCGATTCTGGTCGGCAAGGTTACGCCCAAGGGCGAGACCCAGTTGACGCCGGAAGAGAAACTGCTGCGGGCGATCTTCGGCGAGAAGGCCGGAGACGTTCGGGATGCGTCCCTCAGGTGCCCGCCTGGAATCGAGGGCGTTGTTGTCGGTGTCCGGGTCTTTGCCCGCAAAGGCGTCGACAAGGACAGCCGCCAGTTGGCGATCGAGAACGAAGAGATCGATCGGATCCGAAAGAACTCCGAGGATGAGAAACGCATCATTCTGGAGGTCAGGGATTCCAAGATCACCAGCCTCCTCGAAGGTAAAAAGGTCACTGCGGCCGTCAAGGACGACAGTGGTTCGGTGCTGGTCAAAAAGGGTGCTGTCCTGACGGCGGACGTGCTGGCCGGCCTGACCCGGGCACAATTCCGGGACCTGCCGCTGAAGGATTCGGTCCTGCAGGACAAAGTCAGGCTGATCATTCGTCAGGCGGAGTCTCAGGTCGAGGTCTTGGACCAACTCAACGACGAGCGGATCGAGTTGCTCCGTCAGGGGGACGAACTTCCACCGGGCGTGATCAAACAGGTCAAGGTTTTCATCGCAATGAAGCGCAAGCTTCAGGTCGGTGACAAGATGGCGGGTCGCCACGGGAACAAGGGTGTGATCTCTCAGACCCTGCCCGAAGAAGACCTGCCTTTCCTCCCCGACGGAACGCCGGTTGAGATTATTCTCAACCCGCTGGGTGTGCCCTCGCGGATGAACGTCGGTCAGATCTTGGAGACGCACCTCGGGTGGGCAGGTCACGAACTCAATCTGAAGTTTGCCACACCGGTATTCGAAGGTGCGACCGAAGATGAGATTCACGAGATGCTGGACCGGGCAGGATTACCGGTTGACGGCAAGAGCCTCCTGTATGACGGAAAGACCGGTGAGGCCTTCGAAAACCGGGTTGCCATCGGCTACATCTACATGCTCAAGCTCAGCCACCTGGTTGACGACAAGATTCACGCACGCTCGATCGGGCCCTACTCCCTGATCACCCAGCAGCCGCTCGGCGGCAAGGCCCAATTCGGTGGACAGCGTCTCGGTGAGATGGAAGTCTGGGCCCTCGAGGCCTATGGTGCAGCTCACACCCTTCAGGAGCTTCTCACCGTCAAGTCGGACGACGTCGACGGCCGGGCCAAGGTCTACGAGTCGATCGTCAAGGGCCAGGTGCCTGAGGAACCGGGGCTGCCCGAATCGTTCAACGTGTTGGTCCGTGAGCTGCAGGCTTTGGGCCTGGATGTCGAACTGCTCCAGCAGGAAGACGAATAAAGGAGATTGTGAATGGTACACACGCCCTTGTCTGAAGTTCGCAACTTCTTCGAAAAGCCGAAACCGTTGAACGATTTCAACGCCATTCGATTAGGCCTGGCCAGTCCGGAGAAGATCCGTTCCTGGTCCCACGGTGAAGTGATCAAGCCTGAAACCATCAACTACAGGACGTTCAAGCCTGAGCGCGATGGTCTTTTCTGCGCCAAGATCTTCGGTCCGACGACGGACTGGGAATGCCTGTGCGGAAAATACAAGAGAATGAAATACCGGGGCGTCGTCTGTGACAAATGCGGCGTTGAGGTCACCAAGTCCAAGGTCCGCCGAGAGCGGATGGGGCATATCGAACTGGCTGCACCGGTATCTCACGTATGGTTCTTCAAAGGTCTGCCGTCGCGTATCGGTCTGTTGCTCGATATGACCATGCGCTCCCTTGAGAGGGTTTTGTACTTCGAGGCCTACGTCACCGTCAACCCCGGAGACACCTCGCTCGAAGAGAAGCAGGTCTTGTCCGAAGAGGAGTACAGGGAAGCCAAGGATGAGTTTGGCGAAGCCTTTGTAGCGCTGATGGGCGCGGAGGCCATTCGCACCCTCTTGGAGCGACTGGACCTTGATGAGATGGCCGCAGAGCTCCGGATGTTGATGCGGACCGAGACCTCGGTCATGCGTCGCCAGAAGGCCGCCAAACGGCTCAAGCTCGTCGAGGCCATGCGGCGGTCCGGCAATCGGCCCGAATGGATGATCCTTGAGGTCATCCCGGTGTTGCCTCCAGAACTCCGGCCGTTGGTGCCCCTGGACGGCGGCCGATTTGCCACGTCCGACCTCAACGACCTCTACCGCCGGGTGATCAACCGTAACAACCGCCTGAAGAAGCTCCTGGATCTCCGTGCGC
>JBDLIO010000193.1:0-5543 GCA_039714865.1 Acidobacteriota bacterium
AGATGTCGTCGACCAGATTTCCGACGCTTGCCAGCAGGCAGGAGTCGGCGGTCGACATGATCGCGGCAAAGTAGGCGGCGAGTACCAAGCCAGTGGCCCCGGCGGGCAGCACGTCCCGGATCAGCATCGGCAGGCCCATCTCGGGGTCGGCCGCCGGATAAAGCACTCGTGCGAACATCCCGAGTATGGCCCCGATGAATGCCATCCCCGGCCACTCGAGCAGTCCGGCCATGAACCAGGCCCTTCGGGCGGTCCGGACATCCCTCGAGGCATGAATGCGCTGAAACAGTGTCATTGCGACGAACCAGATGGGGACGATTGTGACGATCCAGGTCGCCAGTTGCAGCCCTGAGACATTGCCCAGAGAAAAGTACTCGGCCGGCAGGGCTTCGCGGAGCCCCGCCCAACCGCCGACGGCGCTGTAGCCAAGTGGTAACCCAAGGGCGATCAGCCCGGTGAAAAGAATTCCCCATTGGATCGTATCGGTGTAGACGACTGCCTGAAGGCCTCCCAACGCCGTATAGACGACGATGACGATCGACATCGAAATGACGGCTGTACTGAGGTTGAGGTCAAAAGCCGCGGAGGCGAGTTTTCCGCCGGCGAGCAGTTGGGAACCGGTGAATCCTGCATATCCGATGGCGCTGACGACTGCCGCCACAATGTGGGTTGGCTTCCCGAAGCGGAAGGCCAGGAAATCGGGGAATGACCGATGTTGGTGGATGTCTCCGATGGCCTTGACCCGGGGTACCAACACCACCGCGGCCATCCACGCCCCGATCAGGCCAGTAAAAAGTAACCACGAGGCGGAAAGCCCCATGACGAACCCAAGCCCTCCAAGGCCGATCGAGAATCCGCCGCCGACATCGGTAGCGACGACCGAAAGGGCGATGTGGCCTGAGGTCATGTTCCGACCGCCGACGAAATACTCGTCGAGGCTCCTTTGACGTCGCTGGAAGTACAGGCCTACCCCGAGCATCGCAATGAAATAGACGCCGAGAATTCCGAAGTCTATAAAATGCATCGTTCAGCGTTGGCAGTTGAACACAGGGATGAAGAAGAGTAGAAATTCCATTGCATGCAAAGTATATCAGTCTTCCGGCATCGTCAAATAGGGATGAGTTAAAATCGCAAAGGGGGTTTGCCGTGCATGTTCGAGGTTCGAAACAGGCCGCTCATCAGGGAATTACAACCAATCAGGTCATGGCGGCCCTGCGAAGGATTATTCGTGCCATCGACCTGCACTCTCGGTCGCTGGTACAACGGTTTGGGTTGACCGGCCCACAACTGGTCGTTCTCAAGGAGCTGTTGGATGATTCGCCGCAGACGGTCAGTGCGCTTGCGGTGTCCGTTAACCTCAGTCAGGCAACAGTGACAGGGATCCTCGACCGGCTTGAACGCAAGTCGATGGTCAGTAGGGTCCGGGACTCCAAGGATAAGCGCAAGGTGATGGTGTCGCCGACCTTAGCTGCCGAGGATGCTCTTGCCGGCGCCCCGCCGCTTCTGCAGGAGCACTTTACGGAGGCATTTGTGGGCCTTCCGGATTGGGAACAGACCCAGATTCTCTCTTCACTTCAGAGAATCGTGGCCCTGATGGAGGCCGGAGATGTCGAAGCCGGGCCGATTTTGACGACCGGTCCTCTCGATGCCACCCCCGAAGAGACCGAGGCGTTCCTCGAGCCTGAGTAGGTTACGGTGAGTCGATGCGATTCGATCGCAATTTGAGGCCGCTCGTTTTCTGTGCTAACATTTTGTATGCAATGGATCTTTGGAGATTATTTTGAATTTCCGCCCGTTGCCGCGATACAGGAACCGAGTACCGCAGGGTCGAAAGGACCGATCTCATGTCAAGTTCCAAAATCGACTCAGCCACGAAGGTGGTTGGTGGCGATCTCTGGTACAAGAAAAACTCCATCTGGCGGGATGTGCCGATGGCGCAGTGGTGCGACTGGCACTGGCAGATGCAAAACCGCATATCGACGGCCGAGGAATTCGCACGTGTCATCCATATGACGCCCCGCGAACAACGAACGATCGAGCGGGCGCTCGAGAGGTTCCGGTTCTCCGTACCGCCGTACTATGCTTCATTGATTGATCCTGACGATCCCGATTGCCCAATCCGTTTGCAGTCCGTCCCGGGAGAAGGGGAACTCAATCTCGGTGAATTCGATATTGAGGATCCTCTCAATGAGGAGGGAGACTCGGTGGTTCCGGGCATGACCCATCGTTACCCGGACCGAGTGTTGTGGGTTGTGATGCACGAGTGCGGCATGCTGTGCCGACACTGCACGCGGAAACGTAAGGTCGGTGAGCGTCCCGCACCTGTCGGTGATGATCAGCTGGATGCAGGGATTCGTTACCTCAACGAACACCCTGAGGTCCGGGATGTCCTGCTCTCAGGCGGGGATCCATTCTTGTTGTCCGACGACCGGATCGAGCATGTTTTGAAGCGTTTGCGCAACGAGGTGCCCTCAGTGGAGATCATCCGGTTCGGATCCCGTGTTCCGGTGACAATGCCTCAACGGATCACGCCCGAGTTGGTCGAAATGCTCAGCCGGTATCATCCGGTCTTCGTCAACACCCATTTCAATGTGCCCAAAGAATTTACGACTGAATCCAAGGCGGCGTTGAAGCTGATGGCCGACGCCGGCATCCCCTTGGGAAACCAGAGCGTTCTGCTTCGTGGCGTTAACGATTGCTGGGTGTTGATGCGGGAGTTGATGCATCGGTTGACCGCCAATCGCGTTCGGCCCTATTACATCTATCAGTGTGACCTCGCTGAGGGTTTGGAGCACTTCAGAACGACTGTGGCCAAGGGCATCGAGATTATGGAACACCTTCGGGGGCACATCTCAGGTCTGGCGGTGCCTACATTTGTCGTTGATGCCCCGGGAGGTGGCGGCAAGATTCCCGTGCATCCCAATTACCTTGTGTCGCAGCATGAGAACAAGGTTGTGTTGAGGAATTTTGAAGGCCGAATCGTCGCCTACGAAGAACCCAGGGAATACACCGGGATGTGTAACGAGGGTCGCCCCTGTACCTACTGCAGAGCTCGGTTCAGGTCCGGCGAGGAGACCGTTGGCGTGGCGGGGCTCTTCGACGATGATCCCGACAACATCGTGTTGGTTCCCGCGGAGGGCGAAAAGAAGGGGAACGAGGATATCGAGGAGGATGCCTCGGTGGAGAGGTCGGCATGACGCAATCGACGCCGGCTCCAGCTGGCGAAACAAATATTCCTGCTCGGGTCGATGGTGACGGGTATTCCGCAAAGGTGCTTTTCAGCCCGCTCAATCAGAGGATCCAGGTTCTGGAATACGAGGCAGAGGATCTTCGGGCGCTGGTGATGGACCTCGAGAATCAGGCCCGAAAGGCCGATTTCGGAAAGATATTTCTCAAGGCCCCGATGCATGAAAAGCCCGATCTCGAGGGTGCAGGGATGTCTGCCGAGGCGATTGTTACAGGATATTTCGCTGGATTGTCGGCCGTTGTCATGTCGCTTTTCCTGAATGAAGAACGGAGCCGGCGCCCTTTTGCCCAAGAACAGGAGGGGATCCTGGCGAAGATACGATCACGAGCCGCCGATGATTCCGTCCCTGAACTTCCCGGAGGGTATCGCTTGCTGTTGGCGGGTCCAGGTGACGCAGTCGATCTGGCAGGGCTTTACGCCGAGGTTTTTGCCAGCTACCCCTTTCCGATCACCGATCCTGAATACATCAGGATGACCATGGATTCCAACGTTCTCTATCGCATTGTGCGGGACCCAGGCGGCGTCATGGTTGCTGCCGCGTCGGCTGAAATCAACGATTCGTTTCGGAACGCTGAAATGACCGATTTTGCGACTTTGCCGGACCAACGAGGTCTCGGTCTCGCGCAGCACATTCTCGCAGATCTTGAAGGTGATATGGGAGAACGCGGTATTCCGAATCTCTACACCATCGCTCGGGCAAGATCCGCTGGGATGAACCGTGTTTTTTACAACCGGGGTTACCGGCTCACCGGAACGCTGGTGAATAACTGCCATATTGCCGGTCAATTCGAAGATATGCATGTGTGGTGCAAGGGGGCTTAGCGATATCCGCGAGGTGCCTCGAAGAACTAAGGCAAACACATTTCGGGGACGGTGACGGCCACGGGCCCGGTCACGGTCTCGGAATTCCAACCCCGGCTTTCGGGTCCGCCTGTCGGCGTCCCGCTCGGCGCATTCCCCTCAACCCAGCGTCAGCCCCGTGATGTCCTCTTCAAGAGTCTGCTGAATGTGCCGGGCACCGGCGCCCCGGAGGGTTTGCCTGGTCTTTTCGAAGGCGAAGCCGCCAAGCATTCCCAGGCGCCCAGCCTCGGCCACCGCGTCGTCATTGAGGGTAGCAGGGGCCGAGAGGCGATCGAGGAAACCAACATGAACGGCGGTCTCCGGGTCGAAGATCTCCGCCTGGGCTGTTGCCCGTTCGAGGAAAGGCGCGGCCAATCGTGTTCGGGCCAGTTCGACGCCGAAGATCGGCAAAGGCATTCCGATTGAAACCTCAGGCAGGGCGATCTTGAACTCGCCGTAAACCCCGATACGGGCGTCTGCGGCCAGGAGCAGCAGGGCACCCGCAGCCATCGCATGGCCGGTGCAGGCGACGACGACCGGTTTCGGGAAGGTATAGAGGCGCAGTAAGAACTCTGCGCCTGTGGTCACCAGGTTTCGCATCGCCTCGGGACTGCTCTTCATGACCCCGAGGTCGAATCCGGCGGACAGCATGCCGGGCCTTCCGGCGATGACCACGGCCTTGGCCTCGTCACTGGCCCGATCCAGGCCGGTATCAAGAGCTTCGATGACCTCGTGGGACAGGGCATTGGCCTTGCCGTCGTCGATGGTCAAGACGGCAGTGTCGCCTGACAGCTGGTACTTCACTTTGTCGCTCATCGTCGTCTCCCTACACTTCCTCGAGCAAGGCTTGGCCCTTTCCAAAGAGGTCGTCGAGGGTGATTTCCCCTGCATCAACCTTGGCAAGCAGGGCTCGCTGAGCCTTGTAGTCGGCATTCTCGATACCGGCGTGACTCTGGAGTAGTCGCCAGGCCTTGCGGCGTTCGATACAGAAGAGCGTCATCTGCCGGGACAGGCTCAAGTGATCGATGCCGCCTTTCTCGTTTTCGATGGTGATTGTAACGCCGAAATCCGGCACGAAGGCGCGGTGCCCTTCGACGAGGAATCGCCGGTTGACGATGTCGTCTTGCAGGATGCGAAGCATCATGGACTTGAGCGGGATCATCTTCGACGCCTCGTCCTCGGTCAATCGGTTGAAGTGGCGGCGGAATCGGGCTTCGGTCGCCGCCCAGTGGGCAACGGTGTAGTCGTATTTGCCCATCACCTTGGAGTTGGCCTGCCACCAATCGCTCTTGGCCGACGGGTTGCCCTTGAGGTCGATGGTCTCCGCAAAAGTCTCGCCGTGGCTCGGGTTGGAGACGAACTCCGGCAGGCCTCGCGAATCACGAATTCGCTGGGCCTGAATGGTCGACATGTCGTCGCCGACCCCATGTTCCGGCTGGCATGTGGTGAAGGCCTG
>JBDLIO010000194.1:0-5535 GCA_039714865.1 Acidobacteriota bacterium
GCTATCAGCTGTCAGCTATCAGCGATCAGCGATCAGCTATCAGCTATCTGCTATCAGCTGTCAGCGATCAGCTATCAGCTCTCAGCTATCAGCTATCAGTCAACCGCTTGGAGCGGCCAAAACTCAGATCGGGGCGTGCCATTTCTGATGTTGTCCTCGGGGCACCCCTCCGACCTGAGCGACGTTTCGGACAACGTCAGAGGTGGCAACCCTCGGCGAGCGCCTCAATGAACGCATCTCGGCCGAGGGCAGTAGGCCGTCGAGGTCCTTTCTCGGAGGGGCGGTCCCCCTTCCGGCTTGAAAACTGCTGCCCCTCCGGGAAAGGGCCGAGCGGGAGCGATTGGCAGCTATTCAGACCAGCTGTGGCCTTGAAACGCTCCCGAAGGCCGGGGCAGGAAAACAGGGTCAGGAACAGGGGCCGCGTCGGCGATCAGGTGCAGCGACAGGGACAGCGTCAGATGACAGGGGCGGAGACAGCTTCAGGTGGCAGTTTCTCTCTTCTGCCTCCGAAGGCGTCCAACAATCAACGGGGCAAACTCCGACATCAATACCGCGCCGAAGATCAGGGCGGCGCCGAGGAATTGGCTCGGGCCAAGACGTTCTCCCGCCAAGAGAAAACCGAAGAAACCGGCGAAGACCGGCTCGAGTGTCAGCACTACGGCGGTTTTTACGGTGGAGAGCACCCGTTGGGCGGAGGTCTGGATCGTATAGGCCAGGGCCGAGGCCACCAGGCCGGTCAGGCCCAGTGCAAACCAGACCTCTTTCGGCGGGGCGACCAATTCTTCGGTCAAGGGCCACAGGAAAACGAAGATCACGGCCAGCCCGATCATTTGGGCGGTGGCCAGTGCGCCGGGTTCGTGTCGGTTCGAGTGGTGAGAGAGTACGGCGATGTGAGTGCCGAAGGCGAAGGCGCACCCAAAGACCAGCAGATCGCCGAGGGCCAGTTCGGTCGGAAGGCGGCCGGTCAGCAGGGTCATGCCGACCAGGCTGAGGGCCACTGCCGCCCACGCCGAGGCGTGGAGACGAGTGCCGTAGATCAACCGGTCGATGATCGGCGCCAGAACGACGAAGAGCCCTGTGATCAGTCCGGCGTTGGTTGCCGTTGTGAATTTGAGGCCCCAGGTTTGCAGCAGGTAGCCGGCGGCAAGGATCAGACCGATTGCCATACCTGAGCGAAGCGTGCGGAGGGTCATGTGGCGGCCCCAGACAGCCGCGGTCGCGGCGCCGGCGATCAGGAACCGGATGGCGAGAAATCCCATCACGCCGTACACTGCCACTGCCGACCCGACGATGACAAAGGTCCAGCCCCACACCGCAGTGACGCCGATCAGGAGCAAGGTGGCCAGCCAGGGTTTCATCGGAGGGCAGTGTAGCCCGGCCTCCGAAGAAACGGCTGAACGTTCAACGTTCAACGTTCAACGTCGAAGTTCGCGTTTGGGGAGGCCGCAAATTTTTGGATTGACGGTCGGTGCCGGCGGTGTCGGGGTTTTTTCCGAAAGGCGCGGTCGATTGTTTGGCCCGGAGGATGAACTCTTTGGTTCCTGCTCCGGCAATTTTGCCCAAAGCAGGCCATTGAGTATTCCGCCGTGCAGCCGGATACTGTGCGAGAGACCGGGTTGATGGAGAAAATGATGACCAACGCAGAATTTGAGGAAACCAAAATTGACGGACGGCGTGTGTTCGAGGGTCGTATCTTGACGCTTGAAGTCGATAGGGTTCGGTTGCCTGGTGGCGGCGAGAGCGTGCGCGAGGTGATCAGACATCCCGGAGCCGCGGTCATGGTGCCGGTCACCGGCGATGGGAAAGTGCTTTTTGTGCGTCAGTTTCGGTATCCGACCGGAGAAATTCTCCTGGAGCTTCCTGCCGGGAAACTGGATGCCGGGGAGGACCCCGAGGATTGCGCCGTGAGGGAAACCGCGGAAGAAACCGGGTTCCGACCCAATAGTGTAGAGAAAATGGGAGAGTTCTATACCGCTCCGGGTTTCACCGATGAGTTGATCCGGGCCTTTGTGGTGACGGACCTCGAACCCGCGCCGGAGGCGGTGACGGATCCGGACGAGGTGGTTGAAGTGGTCACGCTGACGGTTGAAGCCTTTGCCGAAATGGTGGTTCGTGGCGAAATTCGAGATGCCAAGACGCTGGCCGCCATGGCGATGTGGATGGGGAGAGGAGGGGTGAAGGGAACGTCGAATGATCTAACTCAATCGTTCTCGTGATAGCTGTTGGTTGTTGGCCATGAGGCGCCACATGATGGCGCAGGACGGAATCCGGGCTCGGGCACGGGAACGGGCACGGGTTTTGGACAGCAGACCGCCTTCTCAGGCTTGGCGATGATAGATACTGAGGCGGCGTATCAGAATGTATAATGTTCTCCTACGAAATGGAGGCAACAGATGATTGGATATGTGACGCTGGGGACCAACGATCTTGAAAAGGCGGCCGGATTTTACGATCAGCTTCTCGGAGTGATCGGCGCCGGACGATTCATGGAGACCGAACAGTTCATCGCGTGGGCCGTTGCGCCCGGAAAGCCTGCGGTGTCCGTGACAAAGCCCTTTGACGGTAATGCGGCAACGGTGGGCAACGGCATGATGGTCGCACTGGCCGTGGACTCCCAGGCCAAGGTCGACGCGCTTCATGCCAAAGCCATGGAACTTGGCGGCGCCGATGAGGGAGCGCCGGGACCGCGTGGTGACGGCGGATTCTACGCCGGCTATTTTCGGGATCTCGACGGCAACAAGCTGAACGCGTTCTTTATGGGGTAGGGTAGAAGCTCTCAGCTCTCAGCTCTCAGCTCTCAGCTATCAGCCCTACAGCGTTCCCGACGAGGCCAGGAAGGGGCTTTCCCCCTGCGAAGCAGCCATGCCCATGGCTTTGCAAACGCTAACTGAGAGCTGATAGCAACCCGGCTCCGCCGAGTTTTGCTATACTGCCGGACGTGATCGAGCAGCTGCCCGATTTGCTGGCCTGGATTGAGCCCAGAGCCCTACTCCTGGCCTTGGCGCTTCCTCCGGTGATCCGAGTTGTGGGTCATTGGATTCCCGAAGAACTTTTCATGGTGGCGATGGGTGTTCTGGCAGCCAGGTCCGGCAGTCTGGAGCAGGCCGTCGTGCTGTTCGGGGCTGTGACTCTCAGCCATTTCATGACTGATCAAATCACCTACCTGGCGGGTTGCTGGTTGAGGCCCCGGGTTGGACGTTTCCCGTGGATCGCCAAAAAGTTGGAAAACGTAACCGGTCGGCTTTCCGGGTCGCCAGGCGCCGTTTGGGGCCTCGTTCCGGCAAGGGTCTTGCCCTTGGGTCGAGGCGCTTGGCTGGCCGGGTGTGGGATTGTGGGAATCGCCTGGAAGCGTTTTGCAGCAGTTGATTTCTTCGCGCTGCTCGTACACCTGGCAACATGGTCCGGCCTGGGCTGGTGGCTCTCTTATGATCTCGGCCGTCTGCAACACTCCGCCGAGGTCGGGAAAATCATCGGAACATGGGTGGCCATAGGCCTCGTGGCGGTGGTTGCGGTCTTTCTCATATGGCGTTCGCGGAGTAGCTGGCAGCCGATAGGAGCGCGGGCCGGACGCAGGGTGGAGAAAGACCTCTAAAACAGGCGGTTCCGCTGCGCCTGAATCACTTCGTTTCAATCTCCCAACAAGCGACTCTGTGCTCTCCCCGCACCGTGCGGAGGTCGGGCGTCATCAGGCATGTTGACGTCGCCATCGGGCACCATTTCCTGCAGGCGCAACCTGTCGTTTCGGGATCGCCGTCGACTATGGGTTCAGGAATCGTCCATCCGATATCGGACTGTGGGATGGCATCAATCAGTGCCTGGGTGTAGGGATGGACCGGGTGGCTGAGGACCTCGCCGGCTGGTCCGCTCTCAACACAGACGCCGGCGTAAAGCACGACCACAGTTTCCGCCAGAGCTTTTGTCGATCGCACGTCGTGTGAGACCAGGACCACAGTCAGGTCGAGAGAGGACCGGATTTCAGCCAGCAGAGTGAGGACCTGGGATCGTATCGGGCCGTCCAGGGCAGAGACCGGCTCGTCGAGGATCAGGATCTCCGGCTCCGTGATCAGTGCTCTGGCGATGGCCACTCTTTGGCGTTCGCCGCCCGAAAGCGCGTCGGGTTTTCGTGATCGGAACGCCGGGTCGAGTCCTACGGCCATCAGTGATTGATCGACCCTTTCAGATCGGTCTTTCCGTGACAGACTGCGCCTGGCGAGCAGGGGCTCTTCCACAATTGATTTGAGCGTAAGGTGAGGGTTGAGAGACGAACGGGGGTCCTGGAAGACCGCCTGGAGCTTCATTCGCCTTTGTCGCCGCAGGGAGGCTTTTCCCTGATTGAGGTCCGCACTGTCGATCAGAATCCGGCCGCTTTCCGGTCTTTCCAGGCCGAGAAGCAATCGGACAAGTGTAGATTTTCCGGCGCCTGATGCGCCGACGATGCCCAGCGTCTCACCGCGAACGAGATCAAAGGACACATCGTTGAGGGCGACGACCCGGCCCCCGTCGGGAGAGGGGTATGTTTGAACCAAACGATCAGCTGAGAGCAGGGGTGAGTTCATTGATCGACCTCGGCGGCAACGATGGGGCACCGAACGGCGCCTCCGCCGGTCAGGATTGTGAGATCAGGCAGTCTCTGCTCGCACTCTGGTTCGCGACGGGGGCAGTGGTGTGCGTAGGCGCAACCTGATTGTGACTTTGGGTGGCCTTTCGGGTGAGTCTTCGACGAGCCTGTTTGGCGAGCCGTGGTCACCAGCGATTGCGAGTAGGGGTGGAGAGGGGCCTCAAGGAGATCCTGTGTCTGAGCCTCCTCGACAATGGCGCCTGCCAGCATGACGACCACCCTGTCAACCAAAGACGCCACGACGCCGAGATCGTGGGAGATCAAGAGGAGGGCAAGTGCGCGTTCGCGGCACAGGTCGTCGAGCAAGCCGAGCATCCGGGCCTGAGTCAGGACATCCAGGGAAGACGTCGGCTCATCCGCGATGATGAGATCGGGATCGCCTGCAAGAGAGATCGCCAACAGGGCGCGTTGACGCTGGCCGCCTGAGAGGCGATGAGGATGGCTCTTGAGCGTTCGAATGGGTTCGAGATCGACCTTCTCCAAGAGGTCGACTGCAATTCTCCGCCATCGTCCGGTTTGAGTCGGCTGATGCCGTCGGATCATCTCCTCGAGGTGAGCGCCAATGGTCATGACCGGATTGAGGGCTGCTTCGGCCTCCTGAAAGACCATGCCGACGGTGCCGCCCCGCAGATGCTCCTGGTTGGAAACGGAGTCGGGCAGGATGTCTGTGCCCTGGATCTCAACCGAGCCCCCGACGATGACGCCCGGCGGGGGAACAAGCCCGAGAAGGGAGAGAGCGGTCAGGCTCTTGCCGCTTCCCGAGGCGCCGATCAAACCAATGCGTTCGCCGACGCGAATCGTCAGGGAGAGCCGATCGACAACGGTGTCGATAGTGCCGTCGTTTGCGGGAAAACCAATGCTGACGTCGATCAGCCGGGCGACAACATCCCTCTCGGTCACGGGCCGCTGACCCTGAA
>JBDLIO010000195.1:0-5507 GCA_039714865.1 Acidobacteriota bacterium
CCACGATGTCAGACTGACAAAGACACAGTTTAATTTACAGTATGGTTAACACGCCACCTGTTTTTGCTGTTTACGATTCTATGGAAACCCTGCAATAGAAAAAGGATATGGCCGGTTTCGAAGCTTTTGGTCGTACGGCCCAGCAGGAGGATGACGGCGGCCACGATCAGGGTGATCCACCACAGCCGGTCGAAGAGCAGGGGGCCGATCGAGGTGGGATCGGTGACGTTTTTGATGCCCAACTTCCAGATGACGGTGACGCCCGTTCCGGTCAGCATGCAGGCAAGAGCCCCGTAACGGTTGATCAGGCGGGGGCGGAGGGCCATCAGGGTCAGAGGGGCGAAGCTGGCGCCCAGGCCGGACCAGGCGAACAGAACGAACCAGAAGACGACGGTCTCGCCGCGAAGGGCTATCAGAACTCCCAAGAGCCCGACCACGGCGACGGTCCAGCGGCCCAGAATGAGGCTGCGCCGGTCGTCCTGTTTGAGATTCATCGCCCCTTCGACGATGTCGTAGGAGACCGCCGAGGCGGCGACCAGCAACTGGGAAGAAACGGTGGAGAGCACGGCCGAAATGACTGCAGCCAGCAGAAGACCCGCGATGACGGGAGGGACGAGGTTCAGGGCCAGGGCGATCAGGGCGGTTTCGCCGTCGCCGAGGTCGGGCAGCATCACCCGTCCTGCCAGTCCGGCCAGACCGGCGCCGTAGAACACCGCTACACCCCACAGCATGGCGATGATTCGCAATCGACGCACCTCCTGGTCATTCCGTGCGGCCATGTAGCGGGTGACGACATGGGGCATGCCGGGGTAGCGCAGACCGATCCCCAACTCGCCGACGATGAAGCCCCAGAGGGCAGGTCCAAAACGTCCGCCGCCGACACTGAGAAGATTGGGGTCGATAGCAGCCAGGCCCTGGAACAACGCCCCGAATCCGCCGAGGCGGGCGACGGCGTAGAGAGGCAGGATCACGACACCCGCTGCGACCAGCAGACCCTGGAACAGATCGGTCCAGGCGACGGCCCGGAACCCGCCCATCAGTGTGACGATGGTGATCACGATGGCGCCGATGATGACGCCCCAGAAATAGCCGGATGCCCCGAGATCGAGAGTCGTAGAAAAGGCCTTGCCCGCCGCCGTCATCTGGGAGGCCACGTAAATCATCATGCACAGGAGGATGATCGTCGTTGCGGTGACCCTGAGCACGTGTTTCGGATCCCCCCAGCGGCGTGTGATGACGTCGGTCAGGGTCACCGAGTCCTGGTCCGCGGAAAGACGGCGCAGCCGAGGCGCGACGACATAGACGTTGACCAGGTAACCCAGAAGGCAACCGGGGGCGAACCACAAGCCGGAGATGCCGTAGGCGTAGGTCATGCCGACGGCGCCCAGCGTGACCCATCCGGATTCGGAGCTTGCCGTCGAAGAAATGCCGGCCGACCACGCCCCGAGGGAGCGGCCGGCCAGGTGGAAATCATCGCCCCCGTGGGTGCGGCGGCCGGCCAACCACCCGATGCCCAAAAGTACGAGCAAATACAAGACCATGACGACGTCGACGGTTACAGCAGTGGTTGCATCGATCATTTGATGTCCTCCGGTTGCCGGCGATCCATCAATGCCGCGACGACGACACCAACGGTCAGCAGCAAGGGAAAGACCCAAAGGAGGAGATGGGCGCCGAGAGTGAGAGAGTGTTGCATGTGGGGAGTGTAGCGGACGCTGGGAAAGATGGTCGAAGGGGTCAAAAGGGTCAAAGAGGTCGAAAGGGTCAAAGCGGGGCGCCCGACAGGGCCACAGGAAACTCCAACGCTCAACGTCCAATACCAACTTTGAATCTCGCGCCCGAGGTCTGGTGGAATTACAGCTTCAGCGGTCGAGGCTGAAGGGCAATCGAAGGCAAGGCAAAAGAAGGGAGCATTCCATTTTCTCCTTGAACTCCACTCTTCCGGACGGAACCTGGCCAGAATTACCACACCGTCGGCACCGGACGGACCCATACAAACAATCGGTGACTGCAAACGCGTACTTCGAAGTTGAGCGTTGGACGTTGAGCGTTGGACGTTCAATTGACCTCCTCACCTGTTCCCGACTAATTCGACCTCTTTGACCATTTTGACTCTTCGATCCAATTTCCCCGGCTACGGTAGAATCCCTTCCCTGTTGGAGGCCGATCGATGCGACGAATGACGATTTTAGTGGTAGTGCTGGTACTTGCGACCTCGGTGACATGGGCGGGCGAGGCGAAGCCGTTCCACGTTCTTCTGGTCAATGACGACGGAGTGGACGCTCCGGGGCTCGAGGCTCTGGCGGTGGTGCTCCACGCGGATCCGGCCTACCGGGTTACCGTTGTGGCGCCGACGGACCACCAGAGCGGCAAGGGTTCGGCCCTGACCTACACCCGTGAAATCGCCGTTCGGCCGCACGGGCCCGTTGGGGGTGTCAAGGCGTGGTCGGTCGATGCGACGCCGGCGACGACTGCCCGCATCGGGCTGGCCTTTTTACTCGCCGACGATCCGCCGGACCTGGTGGTCTCCGGGATCAACAGGGGCGAAAATGTTGGGCGAATCGCTTGGTACTCCGGTACCGTCGGCGCGGCTCGAGAGGCGGTTCTCGCCGGTTCGACCGCAGTGGCTTTTTCTCTGCAGCTCAACTGGGCTGATCCTCAGCCGGATTTTGAGGATGCGGCGCGCTGGGCAAAGCCCGTTGTTGATGCACTCAGATCACAGCCCTTGCCCCTGGGTGTGTACCTCAACGTCAATATTCCGAAAGACCCGGCATCGATCACGGGCTATCGGTTGTGCCGGCAGGGTCTGGAACGCCCTCAGGTGGCGGGCTTCGACGTCAAGAGCGAGGAGGATGGTGTTCGCTACCTTAAGAGCAGGTGGGCGCCGGCGATGGGGAACGGCACCGGGAGTGATACGACCGAACTCCACCGTGGCTGGGTGACCCTGACCCCCTTGACGCTGGACGCCACGGCCTATCGAGCCTTTCCGGAGTTGACCACGCTGGTGGATTTGCAGGCGCCCCAGGAGGAAGAGGAAATGAACGTCCAACGCTCAACGTCCAACGTTCAGCATTGAAGTACGCGTTGAGGGCCACCGGTTGTTTGAGCGATACGGCTCGGTGCCGACGGTGTCGGATCGCTGCGGAGGCAAGCCAGTCGCGTTCATCATTTTTACAGCATCGACCGGTGGCGGCCCACCACTATCAGCCTCCGGGCGCGACCTTCGAAGTTGAACGTTGGACGTTGAGCGTTGGACGTTCGTTCTCCCCCCAGGCCTCTTTCATTGACACCGGGCCCCGTGCGACCTAGAGTACTCACCCCTGTGGGGTTGATTCGGATTTTCCTTTTGAGTGGGTCCGAAATATCAAGGAGGACTGAATGGGTCGTCGTATCACCCGTAAGCAAATGAAACAGGACGAATTCGTCTCGACCATGGATCAGCTGATTCGTCAATTTGGTGGATATTGGAAACCGGCGTTGGCCGTTCTCGGCGCCGTCCTGGTCGCGGTCTTCGTCTGGTGGATGGTCGGGCAGTGGTCGGGCTCTCGGGTCGATGCCGCGTCTGCGAGACTCAACGAAGTCATCACCGCATACCAGGAGGCTGTCACCCAGGATGGCTCGGGTGACCTGGCCGAAGCTGAGGCTGGATTTGCTGAAGTCATCGAAGAGTACGGCCGGACTCCCCAGGGCGATGTCGCCCGGTTGTTCCAGGCCCGGATCGAACTGGGCCGCGGCGAGACCGACAGTGCCAGGGCCACATTGGTCCAGTTGGTGAACCGGCACAAGGATGATGCGCTCGGCCGTCTGGCGTCGCTCGATCTCGTGCGGCTTCGTACAGCCTCCGGCCAGGGCGCCGAGGTTGCCGCGGAGTTGGAAAAGATGGTGGTGGGCCGCAACACTCAGTTGCCCCGTGACGTCGCTCTCTTCGAACTCGGCGAGGTTTTCATCGCCGAACACAAGCCGGATCAGGCTCGGGAGTACTTCCAGAAACTGGTGGACGAGTTCCCGGAGTCGGGCTACGTGACTCAGGCCCGCCAGAGGTTGGACGAACTGGGTTGATTTGAGCCTCGAAGATGACCTTTCCGGAGATCATCGCCAGAAAACGGGACGGTGAGTGCCTGACTCGGGAGGAAATCGCTCTTTTCGTGCGAGGCGCAGGCGATGGCAGTCTGCCTGACGAGCAACTCGCGGCCCTCTTGATGGCGATCTGCATTCGAGGCATGACAGCCGACGAAACCGGTTGGTTGACCCAGGAGATGCTTCATTCCGGTGAGATGTGGCATTTGGCCGACGCCGTCCCCGAGGCGGTGGACAAACATTCGACCGGTGGTGTTGGCGATACGGTGTCTTTGATTTTCGCTCCCCTGATGGCCGCCGTCGGGGTTCCCGTTGCCATGATGGCCGGACGTGGCCTTGGTCACTCCCAGGGCACACTGGACAAGTTGGAGGCGATTCCCGGTTTCCGGGTCGGTTGGGAACGTGGCGGAATGTTGGGCCTGCTCGAACGCTGCGGCGCTGCCGTCGTCGCGCAGACCGACGACATTGCCCCCGCCGATCGCACCCTCTACGCCCTTCGTGATATCACTGCTACCGTGCCCTCCCTTCCTCTGATCGTCGGGTCGATCATGTCCAAGAAGCTGGCCCTGGGCGCCGGAACCCTGATTCTGGACGTTAAGTGCGGCTCAGGCGCCTTCAGGAAGACCCTGTCCGAGGCGAAGGAACTGGCCGAGGCCCTGCGGTCGGTTGCCCGGAGCGCGGGAGTCGCCTGCGAAGCCTTGATAACCGAAATGGACCAACCCCTGGGTCCGGCCCTGGGCACCGCCTGCGAGGTTCGCCAGGCGATCGAGATCATCGAGGGCCGGGGCTCCGCGCCGTTGCGAGAGGTCACTCTCAGGTTGGCCGAGGATGCATTGGTTCTTCGTGGGCGCGACCGGGCGAGTGCGCGAGCCGACCTGGTGAAGGCCCTGGACGACGGATCTGCGGCCGCCGCCTGGGAGGCATTTGTCCGGGCCCACGGCGGCAACCCTGACCCCGACCTCTTGGCTCAACCGCGACGGGTGGTCGATGTTCTGGCTGAAGGCTCGGGTCGCTTGACGGCAGTCGACGGGGAAGACCTCGGCAGGGCTGCCGTCGAGGTTGGCGCCGGCCGCCGCCGGCTGGACGAGGTCATCGACGACGCTGGAGGGATCGAGGTCCCGGTTCGATTGGGGGACTCCATAGAGGCTGGACAACCGCTGGCACGGATCCTCCTGGGCGAGCGCCCGGTCGATGAACCGGCCGTCATCGCCAAGGTTCGTAAGGCGTTTTCCCTGACGAACGATGCGCCGGAACAGCCACCCCTGGTGTATGGGACTCCGGACCATACCTGAGGAGACTCGAGGGCGCCGGTGAGGCCCGTGTTTCTTTTACCTAAGCTGAGCGATTCTCATCGGCGACCTTCGTCAAATCCTTGGGCCCTGGGCACTTTCAAAAAGCCTCGACAGACAAACAGGTATGCCTCCGTTTTT
>JBDLIO010000196.1:0-5505 GCA_039714865.1 Acidobacteriota bacterium
ACCCGGAGACAGCACGGGCAACCAGGGAGTCGGACCCAAGGATGGTACGGGGAATGGCTCGAAGGGCCAGGGCCAGGGCCAGGGCAACGGCAGCGGAGCCCAGGCGAGAAAAGGCAAAGGTTGCCAGGGTGGTCAGGGCGGCCAGACTGCTTCCAAGGCCGGAGAAGAGCCTGAATCCGTAACCCAGATGCGCTCCCGGATGAAGGGTGGCCAGGGATCTGGATCCGGCTCTCAGATGCGGGGTCAGGGCCAGGGCGGCCGGGGTTCGGGCTCCTGCAGCGGCTCAGGTGGTGGTCGCCGCGGTGGTGGTGGCGGGCGCCGTTAACCCAATTATACTATTCAGAACGAGCGCCCCTCGTTCCGGGGGGCGCCATTTTTTGGAGACGCTGATGGCTCTGCCGAGATTCAACTTTCGTTCACTGATTTCTCTTTCACTGTTGTGGATGTTCCTCGCACTGCTGGTTTCCGGCGTTGTGCTCTACATCGCACCGCCTGGTCGAATTGCTCACTGGACCGATTGGGCGCTCCTGGGTCTGACCAAGGAGCAGTGGCAGGCCATTCATACGTTGGCGTCTCTCGTTTTCGTCGTCGGGGGCCTCTTTCATCTCCTGGACCTCAACCGGCGGGCGATCTGGAATTACCTCAAGCGCAGCCGCAGGCCGGATTCTCCTTTCCGCATGTCGCTGCTGTTATCGGTCATTCTCTCGGCCGTGGTCCTGGCCGGTACGGTGACTGATGTTCCGCCTTTCAGTTGGGTCACCGGACTCGGAGAGTGGGCCACCGAAAGTTGGGAAACAGCCCAGAATTCGGCGCCCGCGCCACATGCCGAGGAATGGACGATGCGACAGGCGGTTGAGACTCTGGGGATCGATTCCGGGGCTGCGAAGCAGGCGCTTGAAGTCGCGGGGTTCACCGTCGAAGATCCGGACCAGACGCTTCGTGAAGTGGCCGACGACAACGGCACGACTCCAGCCATGCTCTACCAGGTGCTGGCGGCCGTTCAATCGACCGAAGGAGCGGGGGCAAGGCCCGTTGCTTCAAACCCAACGGGTCTCGGGCGAAAATCACTTGCTGACGTTGCTCAGGAAGTGGGGATCAATCTCGACGAAGCCCTTGCTCGTCTGGCAGCTCATGGGCTCGAGGCCGAGGACACGGATTCACTTCGGGACCTCGCCAAGAGGTATGACAAGGCGCCGGTCGAAATCTGGCGTGTTGTGACCGGTGAAGAGACGGCGCCGTAGTGAACCAGTCGCCAGCTGTTTCGAAAAATCGAGGCAGAACCGAAGCCGAAGTTGCGGGAACGATAACGGGAACGGGCTCGGGCTCGCGCAGGAGAGCGATCCTGTAGAATGAGTGGGTTATGAAAGCAGCACCCAGCGGACCGATGTCGCTCCTGATCGCGAGATTCCTGCCTCGGCTGAAGTATCCGTGGCTGTTTCTGCTGTTGGCAGGGCTCTTTTTTGCCGACTTGATCGTTCCGGATCTGCTGCCTTTCATCGACGAGGCGATGCTGGGTCTCTTGACCGTTTTGGTCGGTGCGTGGAAGACCCGTCGCGAGCCCCCGGAAGAACCCCTGCCTCCGAAGGACGTCACAGAGTTGGGGTCCAACGACTGAGCAGTTGAACTTTGCCCTCCTGAGACCTATATTTCCCAAAGAGAACAGTATCGACAGGGAAGACTGAGGTCTTGTCGAACGGAGGGGCGGATGTTGATCAGGACGTTGTTTTTGTTGTGTCTGCTGACGGTTCTGGTGGCCCCGATGGAAAGCCAGGCAATCGTCAATGGGGAGCCCGATACGGTTTACGAATGCGTGGGCTCACTCCATGATCTCTATGGTTCCGGGTTGGTTTGTAGTGGAACCCTGATTCTCGAAAGCTGGGTGTTGACTGCCGCACACTGTGCCGCATTGGGGCCTGAGGTCTTTGCCATGGGTTCCGACTTTGCCGATTCGCCCCGCATTTACGTGGTCGACCATGTCGTCGTGCATCCGTCGTACGACGGGCAGATGATGTACGATTTTGCCTTGATGCACCTGGCCTGGCCCGCTGTCGGGGAGCCGGTGTGTTCACCCCTGACCCAGCCCGAAGACGACATCGGGGGCGGGTCGATGGTGATCCATGTCGGCTACGGATTGACTTGGTATCCCGATGGCGCGACGACCCAACGCCACCGAACCTTCAACACGGTAGATACTGTGGACGCTGTTGGTTTCTTTACCCTGAGCTCGGTTTCGGGGCCTTGCATCGGTGACACTGGGGGGCCGGCTCTGAGGTCGAATGACGGCAGAGTGGCAGGCGTCATCTCCGCAACCGATACAACGTGTTCTGAGTGGGCCTACGACGGCAGGGTGTCCCTGGTCGTCTCCACCTGGATGGTCCCGACGGTCGTCAACTTTTCGGGCATCTTCTTCGACGGCTTCGAGTTGGCTACAACCGGCATGTGGTCGGAAGTTGTGCCGTGAAAGCCGGGGTATAAAAATATACCGAAACAGAGAACATCTCACAGAGATCCCAGAAGGCTCAAAACACTATTTTCTCACAAAGAACGCAAAGACCGCCAAGATGAAGAAAAGCATGACCCAAAAGGAAGGACGTCGCAATCGAATGGCTGGAAGACTGGTGATGATGGCTGGGGAGATCCCTCCACGCGGTCACTCCGTTCCCTTGGTCGGGATGACAGAAAAATGGGCAAGCCCTCGGTCGGGATGATCAAGTAGAGAGTTGTCTAACCCCGCGTCATTCTGACCGAGGTTCCTCGCCAAACTGTCATTCCGACCGAGGGGAGCGAGTAGGAATCTCCCCAACTCAACCTCGGCCAAGTCCACGACTGCGTGCAACGCAACAGACCCGTCGTCCCCGAAGCCCCTCTTTGCGTCTCCGCATCTCTGCGGTATTTGTTTTCTTTCTTCCCTCAGCCCAGGGCGCGGGGTTTGGTCATCGCTTCCGGTGAGAGGATGGCCTCGAGTTGTGCCTCGTCGAGATCCCCGGCGTCCAGCAGGATCTGCCGCACGGGCTTGCCGGTCTCCAGCGCCTCCTTGGCGACGGCCGACACCCGCTCGTAACCGAGAATCGGCACGACGGCCGTGACGATGCCGATGGAGTTTTCGACCATCTCCCGGCAGTGGACCTCGTTGACGGTGATGCCCCGGATGCAGCGTTCGCTGAGGGTTTCGACGGCTGCGGTCATCATGTCCAGGCTCTCGAAGAGGTTGAAGGTCAAGACCGGTTCCATGACGTTGAGTTGCAGCTGCCCGGCCTCGGCCGCCAGGGTGATCGTCAGATCGTTGCCGATCACCTGGAATGCGACCTGGTTGACGACCTCGGGGATCACCGGATTGACCTTGCCGGGCATGATCGACGAGCCCGGCTGCATCGCAGGCAGATTGATCTCGTTGAAGCCGCACCTGGGACCGGAAGACAGCAGTCTCAGGTCGTTGCAGAGTTTCGAAAGCTTGACGGCGATTCGCTTGAGTGTGCCCGAGAACATGACGAAGGCCCCGGTGTCAGGGGTCGCCTCGACCAGGTTCTCCGCGAGGCGCAGGTCGAGGTCGGTGATGCGGCGGAGTTCGGCCGTCGCCAGTTCCGGGTAGCGGGGGTCGGCGTTGATGCCGGTGCCGATCGCCGTGCCGCCGAGGTTGATCTCCAATAGCAATCTGGAGACCTCCTTCAGGCGGGCGACGTCTTCTGAGGTCGTCACGGAGAAGGCCTCGAATTCCTGGCCCAGGGTCATCGGCACGGCGTCCTGAAGCTGGGTTCGCCCCATCTTGAGTACGTCTTTGAATTCTTCGGCCTTGTGGTGCAGGGCCTCGGAGAGTTGTTGGAGTGCGGTAGTCAGATCCCTCTTCTTGAAAATCGTCGCCAGACGGACCGCGGTGGGATAGGCGTCGTTGGTCGACTGGCCCAGATTGACGTGGTTGTTGGGGTGGCAGTGTTCGTACTGCCCGCGTTCATGGCCCAGCAGTTCCAGTGCCCGGTTGGCGATGACCTCGTTGGCGTTCATGTTGCTCGAGGTCCCGGCGCCGCCCTGCACGACATCGACCACGAAGTGACCGTGCCAGTTGCCGTCGATGATCTCGCGGCAGGCGGTGTCGATGGCGCCGGCGATGTCATCGGGCAGCAGGCCCAGCGAGTGATTGGCCCGGGCCGCCGCCTGTTTGACCATGGCCAGGGCGCGTATCAGATGGGGGAAGTGGGCGATGCGGATGCCGGTGATCGGGAAATTCTCCATCGCACGAAGGGTCTGCACACCGTAGCGGGCGTCCTCGGGCACCTCTCGCTCTCCCAGCAGATCGTGTTCTGTCCGCGTGGCGCCGGGCCGGTAGATCTCGTCCCAGCCGGCACGCCGGTGGGCCGAGTACTGGAGACGCCGGACCATGATGCGGGCGACGGCAGCGTAGAGACTCATGGCGGCGTCGGCATCGGTCGCCAGACGAGCTCGAACCTCGTCGACGTCGATCGCAAGATACCGGAGGTCGCTGACTGCGGTGCCCGTCGCCGAGTGCACGCCGGGCTCCAACAGGCCGGCTTCCCCGGTTCCGTCGCCGGGTCCCAGGATCAGCAGGGTGCCCGCGGCGTCGCCGGAGTGCACTCTGACCTCGATCTGGCCTTCAAGGATCAAGACGAACGACCGCCGTGGGCTGCAGGCCGCAAACAGGACGGTTCCCGCCTGACAACGGTGCTCGTGGGTCACGGGGGCGATGAGGGCCAGCACCGAGGGGTCGAGGTTCGCGAATATTTCACAGGTCCGCAGTTGGTCGATGATGGTGTTCATGGGGGCAGGCTAGCATGGCAATTCGTCGAACGAATTGCATGGGGCTGGATGCTGTGAGGCCACCGTTTGACCTATAAAGGACTCAGAAACCAGCTCAGGAAAACAACACTGTCCCCTTCTCTTGCCCTCTGTCCCCTTCTCTTGCCCTTCTCTCATGCCACGTAACGACCAAAATGAAATTTCCCCTTGACAACCGGCTCCTGGCGACCTACTGTGTTATTACAGTGACACACCAAATAGGAGGTGTTTCAATGGCGGGATTCGTCAATGTCGACCCATCAGACGCGGTGCCGATCTGGAAGCAGATCGAGGACGGCGTTCGTCGGTTGGCGGTTTCGGGTTCGAGTCCTGCGGGAACCGCAGTGCCGTCGATTCGGGAACTGGCGCGGGAACTCAGGGTCAACCCGGCGACCGTGGCCAAGGCGTACACGCGGTTGACGGACGCCGGGGTCTTGATCGTGCGGCGAGGGGAAGGCACGTTCTTTGCCGAGCGCTCTTCCGAGGCCATCAAGGCCGACCGGCGGCGAATTCTTGTCGAGGGGGCCCAGCGTTTCGCCGAAGTGGCCCTCAGTGTGAAGGCGGGACGGGCCGAGGCTGCCGAGGAACTCAATCGGGCCTTTGAATCAATCGAAAGCGACGAGAGCGGGGGTCAGGCATGAAAACCGGGGAAAATGGGCCGACAGCAGAAGTCGAAAAACTGACCGTCAGATTCGGACGCACGATTGCGGTTGACGA
>JBDLIO010000197.1:0-5504 GCA_039714865.1 Acidobacteriota bacterium
GGCCGAAGCCAGGCTGGAAGCCCTCGAGGACCTCGGCCTGGATGGAACCCGAGGCATCCTGATTCTGCCGTCGGGCAGGGCGTCGTTCCGGCTTCCCCTGCCGGGCCTCTTCCAGGCCGAGAATTTCCTGGCAGCAGCCACGGCCGCCCACGCCCTGGGCCTGCAAGTTGACGATATCGCAAGCACCGCCGAAGAACTGGCGGCGGCCCCTCATCGGGGCACTGTCCTCCACCTCAAAGACGACATCACCGTCATCGACGACTCCTACAACGCTTCGCCAGAGGCCGTGATTCGGGCCCTCGAGTTGTTGGCACAGTGCTCCGGACGACGAATGGCCGTACTCGGAGAGATGTTTGAACTGGGGTCGGCCGCCGCGGCAGCCCACCGTGACATCGGGCGCCTTGTCGCAAGCCACTGTGATCTCCTCCTGACAGTCGGACGCGACATGAGCAACAAGGTGCTCGAAGGAGCGGTCGCGGCGGGCCTTCCCCGCCATCGTGCATTCCAGGTCGAGGACTCGGCTGCAGCGACAGCCGCCATCGAGGGCCTTCTGGAACCCGGAGACACCATCTTGATCAAGGGCTCCCGTGGCGTCGGTCTGGACCGGGTGGTCGCAGACCTCACCGAGGGGAGGAGCTGATGCTTTATTACCTGCTCTATTCCCTCAAAGGGCACTTGATCGGCTTTAATGTCTTTCGTTACATCACCTTCAGGACCGGTTTGGCTCTGGCCACCGCTTTTTTCCTCAGCCTGATCATGGGGCCGTGGCTGCTTGAAAAACTCCGGGCCCTTCAGGTACGGCAATCGATTCGCGAGGAGGGGCCCAGCCACCATCAGGTCAAGGCCGGCACGCCGACCATGGGCGGCGTCTTGATGGTTGGCGCCTTCACCCTCTCAACCCTGCTCTGGGCTGATCCGACCAACGCCTACGTATGGACCGTTTTGGCGGTGACCGTCGCCTTCGGCGCCATTGGATTCGCCGACGACTACATCAAGGTCCGCCTGGGGAGAAATCTCGGCCTGACAACTCGGCAGAAACTGGCCCTTCAGACCCTGGTCGGCCTCGGCGGCGCCCTGGCCGCCCGGGCAGTCGCCGAACCGGCCACCCACGCCGGCGCCCTCGCGCTGCCATTCGTCAAAGAGCTGCTCCTCCCTCTGGGTCTGCTCTACCTGCCCTTCGTCGCGCTGGTCTTGATCGGGGCCTCCAATGCGGTCAACCTGACCGACGGTCTCGACGGGTTGGCCGTCGGCGCCGTGGCGATCGCTGCGACGACCTACACACTGTTTCTCTACGTCGCGGGCCATATCCGAATTGCCGAGTATCTCCGGATCGTCCATGTATCCGACGCCGGTGAGGTTGCGGTCTTCACCGGGGCCATGGTCGGTGCGGCGATGGGTTTTCTGTGGTTCAACTGTCATCCCGCTCAGGTCTTCATGGGTGACGTTGGGTCGCTGGCCCTCGGTGGAGGCCTGGGAATCGTCGCCGTTGTCGCGAAGCAGGAAATTCTCCTGGTAATCGTCGGCGGTCTGTTCGTACTCGAGGCCCTGTCGGTCTTGATTCAAGTGGGGTCGTACAAGATGCGGGGCAAACGGGTCTTCCGCATGGCGCCCCTCCACCACCACTTCGAACTCCTGGGCTGGAGCGAGACCCAGGTCGTCGTTCGTTTCTGGATCATCGCACTGGTCTTCGCCCTCGCCGGCCTGGCCACGCTGAAGTTGAGATGAACTGATGGCTGGAACCCCCTCTCACGTCGTAGTCATCGGCCTTGGGGCCTCGGGGCTGGGCGCAGCCCGCCTTGCGGCAGCTGATGGAGCTCAGGTACTCATCACCGACCAGCGTCCCGCGGAGGCCGTCCAGGAGACCGTCAATTCTCTGCCGCCGGGGACACTGACGGAACTCGGCGGCCATCCCCTGATCGTTCTCGACAACGCCGACCTGATCATCCTCTCTCCGGGCGTGCCGTCTGACCTGCCCCTGGTCCTCGAGGCCCGGCGTCGAGGTCTTCCGGTCCTCTCCGAGATTGAATTTGCCTGGCGCCATCGACCCCGGGCTCCCCTGGCCGCAGTCACCGGTTCGAACGGCAAGAGCACCGTCACGACCCTGGTGGCTCAGATGATGCAGACGGCGGGGATGGCAACGGTCGTCGGCGGCAACCTCGGGCCCCCGGCCTCGGAACTGATCCTGGACAACCAGTGGCAATCATGGGTCCTCGAAGTTTCCAGCTTCCAATCCGAGACCCTGATCAATCTCAGACCCCACGTGGGCGTTTTTCTCAACCTCAGTCAGGACCACCTCGAGCGTCACCCTGACATGGCACGGTACGCCGAGGCCAAGGGGCGCCTCTTCGCCCACCAGGAATCCTCCGACGCCGCAATCCTCAATGCCGACGACCCGATGGTCGCCGCCACCGTCACGGCAGCCCGAAAGAAGTTCTTCTCGATCTCCGCCGAGGCCGACGCCACCCTGATCGAGGACCGCTTGCTCGTTGGAGGAGAACCCCTGATCGAGAGCAGGGAACTGCAACTCTCCGGTCGCCACAACATCGCCAATGCACTGGCTGCCGCCCTGGCCGCCCAGGAAATGGGTTGCTCGCTCAAGGCGATCAGGGAGACCTTGAGAACCTTCACCGGCCTCCCCCATCGGCACAGTGTGGTCCACGAAAGCAACGATATCCAGTGGATCGACGACTCCAAGGCCACCAATGTCGGCGCCACGATCGCAGCCCTCAGCGGGTACCCGCCCCGCTCGGTCCATCTGATTCTCGGAGGCCTGGGCAAGGGCCAGGACTTCTCGCCTCTGGCCGTATCCATCGAAAAGACAGCAACCGCGGTCTACCTGATCGGCCAGGACGCTTCGGCCATCGCCACGGTCCTCAAGGGCGTCACTCCCCCGGTCGAAGACTGCCGGACCCTCGAACGGGCTGTCGAGCGAGCACGGAGACAATCCGTTCCGGGACAGTGGGTACTGCTCGCACCGGCCTGCGCGTCCTTTGACCAGTTCCCCAATTATGCCGAACGCGGAAAAGCCTTCGAGAGGCTCGCATCGGAAGAAGCAACGCCATGCCGATAACTCAGCACTTCGACCGCCTGCTCTTCGGAGCCACGATCGTCTTGACGGCGGTCGGGCTGGCGGTGATGGGCTCGGCCTCGTGGGTCTTGGCCACCGAGCGTTACGGCCGACCTGCCTCCTACTTCGTCACCTGGCAAAGCGCGACCGCAGCGGTCGGTCTGTTGCTGATGCTGATCGTCATGCACCTCAAGACCGAGGTCGTCCTCCGACCCAAGGTCACCGGCACCTTCCTGGCTTTGAGTTGGCTGCTCCTCCTCGGAGCCTACCTCCAGCCCCCGATCAATTCCACATACCGCTGGATCAGCCTTGGCGGCATCTCGGTCCAGCCCTCGGTCGTCGCCCGACTGGCCTTGATCCTCCTGACCGCCGTCCTGTTGGCCAGGGCCCGCGAAAACGAGTGGGATTGGAAGAACCTCGGTCTCCTGGTCGCCACCTCGTCGGTCACGGCAGTCCTGGTCCTGGCCGAACCGGATCTGGGATCTGCAGCACTGATCGTGGCCACGATCGGTGCCATGACCTTTGTGGCGGGTATGCCCCTCCGCCTGCTGGCAGTGCCCGGCATTTCAGTCGTGCTCGCTGCAGTCGCCGCCGTTTTGACATCACCGTACCGGCTGGCCCGCGTCAAGGCCTTCATCGGCGCCGGCGCAGCCGCAGCCGGATACCAGAGCAGGCAGAGCATGGTCGCCATCGGGAGCGGCGGGCTCGCCGGACGCGGGTACGGCGCCGGCCTTCAGAAGCTCTTCTTCCTCCCCGAGCCTCACACCGATTTCGTCTTCGCAAGCACTGCCGAGGAACTGGGTTTGGTCGGCATCATCGCCTTGGTGGCGCTCGCCGGGGTCATCACATGGCGTGGCCTCCAGATCTCCTGGCGTCAACCCGCGTCTGCGCGTGCCCTTCTGGCGTTCGGCTTGACCGTGACCTTTGCCACACAGGCCCTTCTTCACATGGTCGTATGCCTTCGTCTCCTGCCGCCGAAAGGAATCCCCTTTCCCCTGGTCAGCTACGGCAAGACCGATCTGCTGGTGACAATGATCTCCATGGGCCTGCTGCTCAACCTCTCCAGGGAGCTGAGATCGTGAACCGCCGCGTATTGATCGCGGGCGGTGGGACCGGGGGACACATCTTCCCCGGCCTGGCCGTTGCCGACGCCCTGAGGGCTCGAGACGTCGACGTGCATTGGCTGGGCGCCCGGCGGGGTCTGGAGGCACGCCTGGTCGCAGAACGAAACCTGCCCTTGACCCTCCTCGACATCGAGGGAATCCATGCACGATCTCTCACCGCAGGCCTTCGTGCCCTGGGCCGCCTGCCGAAGGCAATTTCCGACGGCTTCCGGCTGGCCCTCGATACGCAGCCTTTGGCGGTGTTGGGCGTCGGAGGCTACGCTTCGGCCTCCGGGATCATGGCCGCCGGCCTGCTCGGAATACCCTGGATGCTCCAGGAGCAGAATTCCGTGCCCGGCTGGACCAACCGGACTCTGGCGCCGTGGGCCGACCTGGTGTGCTGCGGCTTTGCAGATGCCCTCAACCACTTCCAATCGATGCCGGCAGTGTGGACCGGAAACCCTGTGCGACCTGCGTTCTTCGAGGTGGCTCCGTCCAGGCCGGCCGGCACGCCCCGTCTCCTCATCCTCGGCGGAAGTCAGGGATCCCTGTTTCTCAACCGGACGTTACCCCGGGCCTTGGCCGTACTCAGAGATCAGGGCCACGAGGTCTCGATTCGCCACCAATCGGGATCTCGGTGGCTCGAAGTGGTCCGGACCTCCTACTCCGATCTTGGGCTCGAGGCGAAGATCGACACCTTCCTCGCCCAGCCGTGGGAGGCCCTGGAGTGGGCCGACCTGGTTGTCGCCCGATCGGGCGCCCTGACCGTTTCCGAACTGGCCGCCGCCGGCCGCGCCTCCATTCTCATCCCCTTTGCGGCCGCTGCCGGTAATCACCAGGAATTCAACGCCAGGTCCCTGGAGCGGGCCGGGGGCGCCGATGTCCTGCTGGAGCGCGAGGCGGAATTTGAGCGCGTCGCCCAGGTCCTGAAGAGGCTTCTGGAAGATCCCGACCGTTTGGCCGACATGGGCCGAGCCGCCCGGTCGGTCGCCCTTCCTGGAGCCGCCGAGAAAATCGCCGACCACCTGCTCAGCATCGGAGGCGCCCTGTGAGACCGCTCTGGGGCACCGTTCATCACGTGCACTTCGTCGGCATCGGTGGTGTCGGCATGTGCGCGTTGGCCGAGGTCCTGCTGGATGACGGCCTGACCGTCAGCGGGTGCGACACCGCCGAGAGCGACCGGACCCGGCGTCTGACCGCCCGAGGCGCCACAGTCACCGTCGGACACCACCCCACTCATGTCGAGGGCGTCGATGCCGTCGTCGTCAGTGCAGCCGTCGCCGCAGACCACCCGGAACTTGAGGCGGCACACGCGCACGGCATTCCGCTCATCA
>JBDLIO010000198.1:0-5488 GCA_039714865.1 Acidobacteriota bacterium
CCGGGGGCAGGCCCCGGCTCTCCAACAACGAGAAAGGCACGACCTCGGCGCCGCCAGCCTCGATCGCCTCAAGATTCTCCGGGTAATAGAAGCAAAAGGCCGGATCCCGGGCAACGGCCACACGGGCAGGCCGTACCGTACCAACAGCCGGCATCTCGTCCAGTTCAACCATCACCGAGTTGTCCCGGGCAACCCTGAGAACAGCATCCAGATCCACTGCCTGGCCGACCTTCTCCGCGGCCCTTTCCACCGCTTCATGGGGGTCGGCGTGATCGGAGGTGGTGACCAATCCCAGGTGACGCCCCGGCAACGGTCCATCCCCGCCCAAGCGGGGAACTGCCCCCAGAACCGGAATCCCCGTCGTTGATTTGATGGCTTCCCGAATGACCCGTTCCTGGCGAGAGGTGCCGACGCGGTTGAGAATGACGCCGGCAAGCCTGAGGGCCGGATCCATCATCTGGCACCCGAGCACCTGGGCCGCAACGGTCCGGGTGCTCTTGGTCACATCGACCACCAGAATGACAGGCGCTCCGATTCTTTTTGCCAACTCGGCGGTCGAATGCGTTCCGGCACCATCGAGGCCGTCGTAGAGTCCACGGTTTCCCTCAACCAGGATCAGACCGGCGCCCTGGGCCTTCGCCAGGGAACTTCCAAGGCCCTCCGCCGACATCATGAAGGTATCGAGGTTCCGGCCCGGCGATCCTGCCGCCAGGCCGAGCCAGGCCGCGTCGATGTAGTCCGGCCCCTTCTTGTAGGCCGCCACAGCGACACCCCTCCCCGCCAAGGCCCTGGCGAGCCCCAGGCTCACCAGGGTCTTGCCACCGTCGCCGGAAAGCCCGGCAACAACGAGGCGGGGACTGGTCAATTGCATGGTCTCGCCTACTGCCCCACGATGTACCCGCAGGGGCACTCTTCCCAGCACTTCTTACACCCGTCACACGTTCCGAGATCAACATCGTAGTGGTGACCGGGAATGGGCTCGGGGGCTTTCTTGAAGCAGTTCTTCTGGCAGTACATCCAGCACTTCTCACAATTGAAGCAGAGTCCGCATGAGAAGCAGCGCATGACCTCTTCGAGCGCCTGTTCGCTGGTCACGCCAAGGTCCACCTCGTCGAAGGGCTTGCTCAGTCTCTCCTCGGGGGGGACGACCGTCCGCTCAACGCGGGGCGCGGTCTCGTAATGCTCCATCTTGATCTGTTCGGGACCGACCGGCGGGCGATTATCCGCCCCCGGAAGCTCCCCGCCGGAGAGAGTTGAATGGATCGACTCGGCGGCTTTCCTTCCCTGCCCGATTGAGCCGGTTGCAAGCCCGAGGCCGAGAACATCGCCGCCTGACCATACGCCGTCGACATCGGTCCGCCCCCACTCGTCGCAGGAGAGCCATGAGCTGCCACCGGGAAGGTCGGAGCCCAGAGACTCCCAGTCCGGTTGCTGAGAGACGGCCATGACGATGGTGTCGCACGGGAGTTCATAGGTATCCCCATCGATCGGTTCCGGGCGCCGGCGGCCTGAATCATCAGGCTCTCCCAGCTGCATTCGCTGGACCAGCATGCCGGTCACCGGGCCGTCTCCGTTCCGGAGGACCTTGATCGGCGCAGCGAGGTAGTCCAAATGGATCTTCTCTTCCTCCGCCTCATCAATTTCCATATCGATCGCCGGCATCTCCGCTCTCGTCCTGCGGTAGAGAATCGTGACTTCGGCGCCCATCCTTTTCGAGACCGACGCGGAGTCTACCGTCAGGCGCTTGCACACCCGGGCGGCATCGACCGCCGTATCGCCGCCCCCGATGACTACGACCCGTCCACCATCCTCGGGGTTTCCCCCGGAATTGGCTCTGTTGAGGAACTCAGTTCCGGTATAGACGCCCGAGCCATCTTCGCCGGGAATTCCCATCTTGCGGCCCTTGTGGGCGCCGATGGCAAGATAAACGGCACTGTAGTCCGAGCGGAGCTGATCGAGGGTCACATCCTCACCGATTGTCATGCCACACTTGAGCTCCACACCGAGATCCAGGATTCGCTGGATCTCGGCATCGAGCACTTCTCGCGGAAGGCGGTAGATCGGGATGCCGTAGCGGAGCATGCCTCCGGCCTTGGGAAAGGCCTCGAAGACCGTGACCCCGTAGCCCCTTCGGGCGAGCTGGTAGGCCACCGAGAGACCGGATGGGCCGGCGCCCACGACGGCGACCTTCTGATCAAACGGTCCTCCGGCGTCCAGGGTGGGCAGTTCGAGCGCCCGCTCCAGTCCCCAGTCTCCGATGAACCGCTCAACAGAGTTGATGCCCACCGCCCCGTCTTTCTCCTTGCGGTTGCAATGGTCTTCGCACGGGTGAGGGCAAACACGGCCCATCACGGAGGGAAACGGGTTGGTCTCCACCTCGATCCGCCACGCCTGATCGCAGGCGTCTTCCAGGGTTGTCCCGGTCTTCTCACGCTCGGCGATGACTTTCAGCCAGCCTCGAATATCGTTCCCCGAAGGGCAATTCCCCGAGCATGGCGGCAGCTTATCGGTAAAGACCGGCCTGAGCGGCGAAAGCTCGGTCCCGCTGGTACCCCCGCCGGAAGCAAATCGCGGCGGAGCGCTCTTCTTCTTATCTTTCTTCTTCAGAAGCCCCATCAAACAACTCCCTCAATCCACCGGTCATCCGTACGGGTACAGGTTCTTTTTGAACTGCTCAAGTTGGCCGAGGATATGGTCGTGTTTTTCCTCGTCGATGATCAGATACTCGAGTAGCGCCCGCTGCACGAAGAAGGTGCACTCTTCCTTGAGCCCCTTGGCAATCTCGATGGTTTCGCGCTCAACCTCATCATGCGCCGCGATCGCATCCCATATCCCCGCAAGATCCTCCGGAGTCAGCGAAACAGGCTTCGTGGTCAAACTGTCGATGAGAAACTGCTGTACGCGGTGGTGCTGCGTCGAGTCGGTACGAATGATCTCGAGGATCTGACGAATCAACGGATTGTCGGTTTTCTCCATCAGGTCCGACATGTTCTCGATAGCCTGGCGCTCCAGGCCTTGCCAGTGCCTGAGAGTCTCCACAGTCTTTGCGATACGCTCCGGACCTTTCACCTTCTTCTTCCTCATACCAACCTCCAATTGTTGGAAAAACAGGGGGGCCGGGGACACCCGGCCCCCACTCAGCAGCAACCTCAGCCGTCCTGCTCCTCTTCGGTGGGCAGGGTGATATACGAGCCACCAAAGTAGCTGTAGATGCACTGGCCGCTGTCAATCAGCTGCCGGATGGCGAGTTTGCACATTTTCTTGTCGACGTTCTCGTCACCGAACTTTTCGATCATCGCCTTTCTCAGATCCATTGCCTTGAGGTTCTTCTTCCCCTTGGTAACGGTGACCAATTCGAGCATGGCTTCGGCAACTTCATCCAAGGTTGGTGCTCCCATGACGCCCTCCTATTGTCTGATCTGGGCAGTGCGGTTGTACGTCTCGCCGGCATGCTTGAAGTCGTCGATCACGTACTTGCTGAACGGAATGTCCGCCACCTCGAAGAACTTCGGCCACCCGATTCTCTCGATCCACTCACCCATGCGCTCATGTTTCCGCGCGTTCTTGGCATAAACATCGATGAGGTTCACCACCGCATCCACGACGCCCGGCCACCGGGGCGGGTCGTTGGGGATGAACGGGATGACGAGCTTCGAAAACATCGGTTGGGATCGTGCGTTGGAAACCTTTCCACCGACCCAGATCGAGATGCCATCAGCCTCGGCGTTGTTGATCTGCATCGCCGGGCAGACGGTGTAGCAGTTACCGCAGTACATGCACTGCTCATCCTCAACCTCGACCGAAGCCTTGCCGTCCACCGTAGCGGGCCGGATCGCACCGGTCGGACACGATGAGATCAACGTCGGCACCTCGCACATCTTCGGCAGATCGCTGTGATCAATGATCGGCGGCTTGCGGTGGAGCCCCAATACCGCGATGTCCGAGCAGTGCACGGCGCCGCACATGTTGAGGCAGCACGCGAAGGCGATCCGCAGCTTCGCCGGCATTTCCATGCTCTTGAAATGCGGATAGACCTCGTCCATGATCGCCTTGACCACACCGGAGGCGTCAGTCGCGGCAGAGTGACAATGGACCCAGCCTTGGGTATGGACAATGTTGGAAATACCGTTGCCGGTCCCACCGACGGGGTACCCCTTCGCCTCGACCTCTTTGATCAGGGGTTCGATGTTGGATTCATCCGTCAGGAGAAATTCCACGTTGTTTCGGCTGGTCCACCGCAAGTAACCATCACAGTATTTGTCCGCCAATGCGGCAAACTCCCGAATGCTGACGGTACTGAGCAGACGAGGGGAACCGGCCCGGACGGTGAAAAGCTTGTCGCCCGATTCCCCCACGTGAACCATCACGCCGGGTTTCGGGATCTCGTGGTACTTCCACTTCCCATAGTTGGCCTTCACGACCGGTGGCAAAAACTGTCTAAAATCCGGGGGACCAATATCGGTAATACGCTGTGCTGTTGTCATTGAGAACCTCCCTCCCTACTCGTCGCCGTCTTCGTCGAGGTCGTCGCCGAAGAAAATGTATGGATTCGTCCGCGGGTGAGCGATCATCTCCGGAACCGGCTCCAGACCGATTTCATCCATGAAGGTCGCCAGCCCGACGCGCTGGATGAACTCACCCACGCGTTCTCTATTCCCACCGTACTCACCCCAGAAGTCCCAGATCGCTTCGGACAGCTCCTTGAGGTCTTCGTAGGGCGGTTCCATCTCGAGGAAGGGGACGAACACTGTGGCCAAAAGGGCGCCGCCGATAATCGGAGCCTTGGCGCCGACCAGAATCGTCGCGCCGCCTTCTGTTCCCGGGCGGAGCGCCTTCGGCAGCACGTTGATGCAATGCATGCACTTGACGCAGTTGGAATTGTCGATACTGATGGTGGCGCCGTTCCAACCGATACAACTGGTCGGACAGAGATCGCAGATCTCCTCTTGTATGTTCACGCCGTTCTCGGCGTAGTTCTTGACCTGATCCTGATCGATCCGGATGTTGTCCTTCCAGGTTCCGATCACCGACATGTCCGAACGGGCGATGGATGCCACACAGTCGTTGGGACACCCGGCAAACTTGAACTTGAACTTGTAGGGAAACGCCGGCCGATGCAGCTCATCCTGGAATTCCTGAGTAATGTCGTAGCAGGCATCCAGGGTGTCATAACACGACCACTCGCAGCGACCGGGACCGACGCAGCAACTGGGCGTCCGGGCATCGGAGCCCGAGCCGCCGAGGTCGAAACCGGCGGCGGTCAGGTCGGCGAAACAGGGTTCAATCGCATCGGTTTTGGAACCGAGGAAGATCAGATCTCCCGTCGAGCCGTGCATATTGGTCAGACCGGAACCGTGCTTCTCCCAAATGTCACACAGGGTTCTCAGCGCATCCGAGGTGTAGAACCAACCAGCGGGCTGGTTGACGCGAATGGTGTGGAAGTGCGCGACCTCTGGAAACTCGTCCGGAAGGTCTGAGTAGCGGCCGA
>JBDLIO010000199.1:0-5486 GCA_039714865.1 Acidobacteriota bacterium
ACGAGACCATCTGGGAAAAGGACCGCGGCACCCGCATCGAGATCCACCTGACCGGCAGCTACAAGCGCGGGCAGCACTCGGTGGACAACTATCTCGAGCAGACCGCCATCGCCAATCCCCATCTGCACCTGACCTATCGCAATCCCAAGGGCGAGGCGATCATCTACGCCAACTCCACCAAACAGCTGCCGCCCGAGTCGGTGGAGATCAAGCCGCATCCCTACGGCGTGGAGCTGGGAATTCTGGCAAGGATGCTGAAAGAGACCAAGTCCCGGAACATCAATGCCTTCCTGAAGGACGAGTTCTGCCGCGTCGGGCCCAAGACGTCCGAGCAGATACTCGAAGCGGCGGGGATTCCTCCGCGCAAGAATCCCAAAAGGCTGGTCAGGGACGACATCCAGAACCTGCTCGACGGCATCGCGGATACGAAAATCGCCTCGCCGCCTACCGACTGCCTGTCTCCCATCGGCGAAGACCTGGTAATGGCGGGGCTCAAGAGCGGCGTCGAGGCGGAGTTCTACACTTCGGTCACCCGGCCGGCTTCCGTGTACCGCGGCAATCCCTTCCAGATCGAGGTCGGCCTGGCCTACGGCGGCAAACTTCCCGGCGACGAACTCGCCAAGGTGATGCGATTCGCCAACCGGGTTCCGCTTTTGTACCAGGCTTCGGCCTGCGCGGTGCACAAGTCGGTGCTTTCCAGCAACTGGCGCAGCTACGGCCTGCAGCAGAGCAAGGGCGCGCTGCCCACGGGGCCGTTGGTGATCTTGATCCACATGGCCTCGGTGTGGGTGCCGTTCACTTCCGAATCGAAGGAAGCGGTCGCGCACTACCCCGAGATCATCAAGGAAATGAAGCTGGCCCTGCAGGAGGCCGGACGGCGCCTGGGCAAGCACGTCAAACGGCGGGCCCGCGAAAAGGACGCCCTCAAGAAGCAGAGCTACATCCAGAAATACATCCCGCACATCGGGGAGGCGCTGCAGGAAATCCTGGCGATTTCCGACACCGAGAAGGATGAAGTCATCGCCACGTTGACCGACACGCTCGAGCGCAGCCGCAAACTCTAAGGACAGATACCTTGGCCAAGAAGAAGACCGTGAAAAAGAAGACCGCCAAGAAGAAGGTCGCCAAAAAAGTCGCGAAGAAGCCGGGCGCCGACCAGGGCGAACTGAGTTTCGGCGCACCGGGCGGGAAGAAGAAGGCGCCCGCCAGGAAGACCACCCCCAAGAAGAAGGCAGCTGCCGACAAACCCAAGGCCGCCGCGGCCAAGACCGGTCCTCCGCGCACGAAAACCACCGGCGACGAAAAACGCAAGGCATCCTTCAGCCCGGTGTCGCGCCGCATCCGCAGCGAGTCGAACATCATCCGGCAGAAGATCCTGCTGGGCGACAAGCCCGCGATGAAATTCCCCCTGCGCTCGCTCGCCAACGTGACCTACAGCTCGTCGACGGGCTATTTCAAGCTCAAAGGCAAGCAGAAGGAACGCACCTTGACGGTGAACACCGTCAAGACCTTCGCCCAGACCCTGAAGATGATGGCCCTGTCCAAGGAACTGATCGAGACCGACGACATCGCCACCAAGAGGGAAGCCTACTACGTGTCGAAGAACTGGCAGGAGGCCCGCTTCAAGGAGCAGCCCGAATCCGACACGGTGATGGAGGACGTCGAGGCTTTCTTCCGCGTGAACCGCGAGCAGCTGGGTTTCGTGCCCGAGGAAAAGGGCGGCGACGTGGCCGGCCGGCTGGTGGTCATCGACCACGACCGAGACACCAACGAGGAACTGCGGATCGACTGCACCCGCTTCGGCAGCGGCGCCTACAGCATTCCCATCTCGGTCGAGGACTTGAAGTTCGAGACCGACGCGCAGTTCATCCTGTGCATCGAGACCGCGGGTATGTTCCAGAGGCTGGTCAAACACAACTACTGGAAGACCGCCAACTGCATCCTGATCTCGCTGGGCGGCGTGCCCACCCGCGCCTGCCGCCGCTTCGTGCGGCGCCTGGCCGACAGCCACGGACTGCCCGTGTACGTGTTCGTCGACGGCGACCCCTACGGTTTTTCCAACATCTACCGCACCCTGAAGGTCGGAAGCGGCAACGCCGCCCACCTGAACGAGTATTTCTGCGTGCCCCAGGCGCACCTGCTGGGTATCACACCCCAGGACATCATCGACTACGACCTGCCCACCCATCCGTTGAAGGAAGTGGATATCAAGCGGGCCAAGGACGCCCTGAAAAACGATCCCTTCATCCTGCACTACCGGGCCTGGCAGATGGCGCTCGAACAGATGATCAAGATGGGAGTGCGCGCCGAGCAGCAGGCGTTGGCCAAACACGGGTTGAATTACGTCATTGACGAATATTTGCCTCAGAAGCTGGCCAATGTGGGACGATTCCTGCCCTAGGGATCTGCGGCGTTGGAAACCATATGCCGTGTATTGGAAATGGCTTTCCGTTGAACTGGTTGTTTTTTTCTGATAGACTGAAACTGCACTTTCAAACAGTACCAAAAACGACCTCTTTTGAGGCATCGAGACATTCCCCTGTACATCGAATGGAAAAGACTATGAAGGTCCTGCTGGTTGAACCGCCCTTTATGCGACTGCGCCGTCGGAAAACCACTTTTTTCCCGATCGGACTCGGGTACCTCGCAGGAGTCCTCGCCAAACACTCGATCGATGTGAAGATCTACAATGCGGAGCATTCGGAAGAAGAATTCGAGGACACCAGCGATTCCTCCGGCCCCTACAACGCCCTCCTTGGACAGCACAAGTATTATAAACAGGCGCTCGCCGACGACGGGCACCCGGTTTGGCGCGAAATCGAGGCAACCATCGCCGAACAACGTCCGGGAATCGTCGGCATCACGAGCCGTTCGGCAAAATTCCCCTCGGCCCTGAAAATCGCCGCCATCGCCAAGCGGCTTGATCCCGACTGCCATGTCGTTCTTGGCGGCCCCCATCCCACGATCAAACCGGATGAGTGCATCCTCGACGAAAACGTGGATTTTGTCGTGAGGGGAGAGGGAGAAGAGACGTTCCTCGAACTGTGCGAGGCCCTCGACGATGGGAGCGACTGGGAAGATATCGCCGGAATGACCTATATGAAGAACGGCGAGGTCGTTCACACCGAACCGCGGGCGTTCATCGGCGAACTGGATGAACTGCCGATGCCGGCCCGCGACCTGGTGCTGTACCCGGAGTCCTATCCCGAAACGGTGATGGGCGCGCTCACCACAAGCCGTGGATGTGCCTTCAAGTGCGGCTATTGCAGCGCCGCCAGCACCTGGTCGCGCAAGGTTCGGATGCACAGCGTCGACAGCGCGGTAGGGGAGATCAGACACATCGTCGAGAAATACGGCGCGAAGTCTATCGTATTCTGGGACGACTCGTTCACCGTCAACCGCAAACGGATTCTCGAACTCTGTCAGGCCCTAATCGATTCAAAACTCGACATCCGCTGGTCCTGCACCACGCGCGTCGATCTCGTCGATGACGAACTTTTGGCTTCCATGAAACGCGCCGGTTGCACCCGCATCGATCTTGGCGTCGAATCCGGCAGCAATCGCATGCTCAAGATCATCGACAAGGGCATCACGACCGAGAAGGTCAAGTGGGCCGTCGACCTGATCCACAAGCACAAGATCCAGGTCTCCGCCTTCTTCATGGCGGGGTTCCCCGAAGAAACGGAAGAGGATCTCCTGGCCACCATCAAATTGATGAAGTCCCTCGATGTCGAAACCATGTGCCTTTCGATTTTCACCCCCTATCCCGGCACGGCTCTATACGATATGGCCCATTCTCTGGAGCTCATCCCTGAAATCACGGACTGGGCGGATTTCGATCACCACAGTCCCGAGAACTTCTTCATGGCGAAAATCGAGCGGGAGGTCTTCAAGAAGCGGGTCAGTGAGATGGTGGAAATCGCGGACCGGCATCGCCGGCCGAGTTTCCAGAAATCACTGCGTGCATTGAAGACCAACAGCGGTTACTACATGCGTAATCCGAACATATTCTTCGGCAAGGTGGCCGGCAAACTGTGGGCGCAGCGGCGGTCTCTCCCGTCCTGATGGATTAACCGCCGGAGAATGGGATCCAACTACCGGGGGCCAATCCCACCGGTGCGCTTCCGCCAATGTGAACCATGTGCTACATTTCCCTCCTGTGAGTAGAATTCGTCTGTCCTGATCTTGGACCCAACACCCAGCAAAGGATCGTGACCGTGCGCGTCATTCTCGTCGTCGAGCGAAAGCATCTGTTCCCCGGACTCAGCCCCCAGGGATTCCTCTCCCCCGAATCGGTGGATCTGGACGATCTGACCAGCCATGTGTTCTTCGCCGAGCGTGACTACATGGAAGTCAATTCCCACTACAAGCAGATCATCCCCTACCTGATGCTGCAGCGCGGCGAGGGCGACCAGGCCCGCGTCCTGTGCTACCAGCGGCGCACCAAGCACACCGAACAGAGGCTGGGCGGACTGTGGTCCGTGGGTTTCGGCGGTCACATCGAGCCCCTGGACCGCGACGACGCCACCGTCGCCGCCAACGGCCTGGTCATGGCCACGGCGCTGCGGGAAATGGAAGAGGAAACCGGCCTGAACCCGGGAGCCGGCGCGCTGTCGCTGATCGGGTTCATCAACTCGGACAGCGAAGACGTTTCGAGCGTGCATTTCGGCGCGGTGTTCAAGGTGGACCTGGACGGACTTTCCGATAGCGACGACCAGATCATGGAACTGGTCAGCGCCCAGGCCGAACCACACCAGGCGCGGTGGATTCCGGTGAATGAGTTGAAGGAAATGACCGGGCCCGAAAAGGGACCCGACGGCGGCAGCTTCGAGGACTGGTCCCGGATCGCTGTGGCGGGCGCATTCGGCTGAGGCGGAGCTCCATAACCCACCAATTTCGTGGTGTTTTCTGAAGCCGCGAACATGCCTAAATTGCTGGAATTCCGCACCTTCGGATGTTAACGTACCTCATCTGAATTATCGGTTCCCAAAGTTCGCGAAGTGACTGGATCAGTTGAACCAATCAGCAAGGAGTTTGGTGTCATGATCAACAAAATCGGTATCGTTGGCGGCGGCAATATCGGCGGCGTCCTTGTCTCGGAAATCGTCTCCCGGCGGTTGGCCCGCAACGTCGGCCTGGTCGACATCGCTCCGCCCGAATTCGCCAAGGGCAAGTGCCTGGATATCGCCGAGGCCACCCCGGTCTACGGCAGGGACATCAACCTCGAAGGCAGCAAGACCTACGAAGTGCTCGAGGGCGCCGACTTCGTGATCAACACCGCCGGCGTTCCCCGCAAGGCCAAGCCGGACGGATCCTTCCCCTCCCGCGAGGAACTGCTGGCCACCAACCTGAAGATCACCGACTTCGTGGCCGCGGGCATCAAGAAGTACGCCCCGAACGCGTTCGTGATCTCCATCGCCAACCCGCTGGACGCCATCGTCTACCGGCTGTTCAAGAAGCTGCGCTGCAAGCCCAACAAGATCATG
>JBDLIO010000200.1:0-5473 GCA_039714865.1 Acidobacteriota bacterium
TCTTCGAGAGCTTCTTTCCCAGAGCTTTCGCCTCGGCCTCTACAGGTGTCAGGGGGACCGGAGTGGCGACAGCCTTCCGTGGAACCCAGGTCGGGGTACCGGTGGGTTGAATATTCTGTTGAGTTTGAGCGAGAAGAGGGGCACAAAAAAACCCAACGACCATCGCAACTGTCAACATTCGAACCCTCAACATGATCAGACCCTCCATCTGAGCGAGTGTATCGCAACCCGGCGACGCAGGGAGCAAAGGACCTTATTCCCGAGCTCGGGCTCGAACTCGGGCTCGGGCTCGGGCTCGGGAAAAGCGAACCCCTCCCTCAGGCTATCTGCGCCTTCGGCACCCTCACGGTCTCCCTGAGGTAGTTGTCGATGCCCTCCGCCGCAACTTTGCCCGCACCCATCGCCAGAATGACCGTTGCCGCGCCGGTAACGATGTCGCCGCCGGCAAACACCCCCGGAATCGAGGTCATCATCGTTTCTTCATCGACGACGATGTTGCCCCACCGGTTGAGTTCCAACCCTTCGGTCGATCGGGTGACCAGGGGATTGGGTCCCTGCCCGATTCCCATGATGATCGTGTCCAGCTTGACATCGTACTGCTCGCCTTCGATCGGCACGGGACGGCGCCGGCCGGAAGCATCGGGCTCGCCAAGTTCCATCTTCTGAACCCGGACTCCGGCCACCCGCGCATCGTCATCACCGTAGATTTCCACCGGTGAAGAAAGCCAACGGAAATCGATGGCCTCTTCTTCGGCGTGCTCGAGTTCCTCAAGGCGGGCCGGCGACTCGGCTCGCGTACGCCGGTAGAGACAAATCACTTCCTCGGCGCCCAAGCGCTTGGCCGTTCGCAGGCAGTCCATCGCCACGTTCCCCGAACCGACGACCGCAACCCGGCGCCCCATCCCGACCGGTGTGTCGAAGGCCGGGAAGTCAAACCCTTTCATCAGGTTTACCCGCGTCAAGAATTCATTGGCCGAATAGACACCGATGTTGTCCTCGCCGGGGATGCCCATGAAATAGGGCAGACCGGCGCCGGTTCCGATGAAGACGGCGTCGAAACCGTACTCGTCGAACAGCTCCTGAACCGAGGCAATTTTGCCGATGACCCAGTTGTAGCGCATCTCCACGCCCAGCTTCTCTAAATTCCCCACTTCGTCCTCAACGATCTTCTTGGGAAGACGGAATTCGGGAATCCCGTAGACCAGCACACCGCCGGGTTTGTGGAGCGCTTCGAAGACCGTCACCGAATGGCCGCGCAAGGCCAGTTCGGCCGCAGTGGCGAGCCCCGCGGGTCCGGAACCGATGATGGCAACCTTGAATCCGGTCTCCGGTTGGCGCTCAGGCATGGCGATCTCTCCGCCCTGGGCCACCTCCCAGTCGGCCACGAACCGCTCCAGTCGTCCGATGGCAACCGGCTTGTACTTGTTGCCGACGACACACACCTGCTCACACTGGTCTTCCTGCGGGCAGACACGACCACAGATGGCGGGCAGCGTATTGGCCTTCTTGATGATGGCCAGTGCCTTTTCGAAATCACCCTCCTGCATCTCGTGGATGAAGGCAGGAATGTCGATGCCGACGGGGCAACCATCGACGCAGCGGGGTTTCTTGCATTCGAGACAGCGATCCGCCTCGGTGATAGCCATTTCCGCCGTCAAACCCAGAGCCACCTCGTCGAAATTCTTGATTCGGTCCAACGGATCCTGCGTGGGCATCGACTGCCGGGGCAGCTCCATCCGCTCTTTCTTCGTCAATTCACGGCCCATCAGCTGACCTCCGTGCCTTTGGTCGCCTGGCATTCGTGGTTTTCGAGGAAACGCAGACGCGCCGCGTTCTCCTCGGACAAAAACGTTCTCTGGCGCTTCATCATCAGTTCGAAATCCACGGTGTGGGCATCAAACTCCGGTCCGTCGACACAGACAAATTTGCTGTCGCCACCGACCGACACCCTGCAACCCCCGCACATTCCGGTGCCGTCGATCATGATCGTATTCAGAGATACGACTGTCGAAATCTCAAGGGGACGTGTCATGTCGGCAACTGCCTTCATCATGATTGCCGGACCGATCGCGACGACAATGTCAGGTTTCCCCCGCTCTTCGATCAACGTATCAAGGGCGTTGGTAACAAAACCCTTGGCCCCGAACGATCCGTCATCGGTCGTGTAGATCATCTCAGTGGACGCCTCGGTCATCTCATCACGGAGGATTACCAACTCCTTGGTGCGACCGCCGAGGATCGACACGACCTCGTTGCCGGCCTCCTTCATCGCCCGGGCAATCGGCAGCAAGGGCGCGATACCGGCGCCGCCTCCGACGCAGACGCAGGTACCGAACTTCTCGATATGGGTCGGCGTACCCAGAGGGCCGACGACCTCGATCTGATCACCCTCGGACATTAATCCCATTTCCATCGTTGACTTCCCGACTTCCTGCACCACCAAGGTGATGGTGCCGGCCTCGGCGTCGGAGTCTGCGATCGTCAAAGGGATGCGCTCCCCATGATCGTGCAACAGGACAATGACAAACTGCCCCGCCTGATGCTTGCGCGCAATCTCTGGAGTTTCAACCAGATACTGTTTGAATGCCGGGGCAATTTCCTTGATCTCGAGCAGTGTTGGCATGCAACCTCCTCCTGCCCGCTCACCTCTCCGGCGAACGGCAGGCTGAGGGAATCTACATCCGATCATCTATATTTTCAAGAAAACAAATGTGTTCTGGGACTCAGGTTCATTGGCTTGGGTTTCTTTTTGTGCCTCTTGGCGCCATTTTGCGGCTTTTCTTGTCGTTGCAGACGGCTGGTGCTGACAACAAACACCCAATATCAGCCGGCGAAGCAGGGTTGTTGTACACTCGGAGAATGAACGACACATCTCCGGACAACATTCAGGCGCAGCACGCCGTTGCCGAGGCCGTCCAGTTGACCCGACAGTCAAAGGCCTCCGAAGCCCTGACGATCTTCGAAAGTTTTCTGACACCGCTGGCAGGGGGCACGATCAGCGACCGAAGGATCGCAGCAGGAGCGTTCTCCTATTACGGTTACTGTGTTGCCAAGATCCGCAGGAAATACGCTGACGGCGTCAAATACTGCGACATTTCTCTGCGCGCCAACCCCCTTGACCCCGACCACCGGGCGAATCTGGCGATGGTATACCTCGAGCGTGACGATCGTGCCAAGGCGATCGAAGCACTCAATGCCGGTCTTCGTCTGGACCGCCGGAACAGGCGGCTCCATTTGATCCTGAAGTCGATCGGCCGCCGGAAACCGCCGGTCCTGCCCTTCCTCTCACGCAATAACCCGCTCAACATCTGGCTTGGCAAACGGCGCGCCACCAAGAGTTAGCTCACTGCTTGGTCCGTGCGCCCTTGCGGTGATTTCCCTGCTCCCCGTGCCCCTTGTCCCCCAGTCCTTCAACCCTGATCCCTGAAATAGAATCCGCCGGCATCAAACACACCGAATACAGTCCAACCCGGCATTTGATGAGACAACCCCCAAACCACCTTGCCAGTCACCCCATTGGGGAGTATGCTCCGCGCTGCGAGCCCGCGTCGGACAGCGGAGTCCACTCTCGTACAACTCGCGGCAGATTGCCGCAGTGATCCCCGGAGGAACCCCCATGGCTGAATCAAAAATGATCATGATCGACGGCAACGAGGCGACTGCCTCGGTCGCTCACCGCATCAATGAAGTCTGTGCCATCTACCCCATTACCCCATCGTCCAACATGGGCGAGTTCGCCGACGAGTGGTCGGCCATGGGCCAAAAGAACATCTGGGGCAGCATCCCGGACGTCATTGAAATGCAGTCCGAGGGCGGCGCCTCGGGCGCAGTGCACGGCGCCCTGCAGGCCGGAGCTCTGACGACCACGTTCACCGCCTCGCAGGGTCTACTCCTGATGATTCCCAACATGTACAAGATCGCCGGCGAATTGACGTCGACAGTCTTCCACGTGTCGGCTCGGACCATTGCGACCCACGCCCTGTCGATCTTCGGCGACCACTCGGACATCAATGCCTGCCGCCAGACCGGGTGGGGCATGCTGTCGTCGAACTCGGTTCAGGAAGCCCACGACATGGCCTGCATCGCCCAGATGGCTTCGCTGGCCTCCAGAATCCCCTTCATCCACTTCTTCGACGGGTTCCGCACTTCCCACGAGGTCTCCAAGGTCCAACTGATCACCGACGACCACCTGCGGGAACTGATGAACGAGGACCAGATTCACGCCCACCGGGAGCGGGCCTTGACGCCGGACCGGCCGGTCATCCGCGGTACGGCCCAGAACCCCGACACCTTCTTTCAGGCACGTGAAGCGATCAACCCGTACTACGAGGCCTGCCCGGGGCATGTGCAGCAGGCAATGGAGGATTTCGCCAAGGTCGTCGGCCGGGAGTACCAGCCTTACGAGTACGTCGGCGCCGCAGATGCCGAGCGCGTGATTGTCATCATGGGCTCCGGCGCAGAGGCCGTTCATGAGATGGTCGAATGGATGATCGAGCACGGCGAGAAGGTCGGCGTTCTCAAGGTCCGGATGTACCGGCCCTTTGCTGCCGATACCTTTCTGGCGGCCTTGCCCCCTACCACCAAGGCACTCGCCGTCATGGACCGGACCAAGGAGCCCGGGTGCGTCGGTGATCCGATGTACATCGACGTCATGACCGTCTTCAACGAGGCACGGACAGAAGGAAAATCTCCCTTCGAGACCGAACCTCTGCTGCTGGGCGGACGCTACGGTCTGTCGTCCAAGGAATTCAACGCGCCCATGGTCAAGGCAATCTTCGACAACCTGGCCGCCGATACTCCCAAAAACCACTTCACGGTCGGAATCATCGACGACATCTCCCACACCTCCCTCCCCGTTGACGACGACTTCGACATTGCTCCGGACGATGTCTTCCGGGGCGTCTTCTTCGGCCTGGGTTCGGACGGAACCGTCGGCGCCAACAAGAACTCGATCAAGATCATCGGCGAAGAGACCGACAACTTCGCGCAAGGCTACTTCGTTTACGACTCGAAGAAGGCCGGCGCCATCACGATCTCCCACCTGCGTTTCGGCCCCAGGCCGATTCGTTCGACCTATTTGGTCAAGAAGGCCAACTTTGTTGCCTGCCACCAGTGGGTCTTCCTCGACAAATACGACGTCCTGGAATACGCGGAGCCCGGTGCGACCTTCCTGGTCAACTCACCGTTCACACCGGAAGAGACCTGGAACCGCTTTCCCCTGGAAGTCCAAGAGGCGATCATCTCAAGAAAGCTCAAGGTCTACTGCATCGATGCCACCACCGTCGCCCAGGACAGCGGCATGGGTCGCCGGACCAATACGATCATGCAGACCTGCTTCTTCGCCATCTCCGGAATCCTGCCCCGCGACGAGGCCATCGCCAAGATCAAGGGAGCGATCAAGAAGACCTACGGTGCCAAGGGTGACGAAATCGTCGAGCTCAACTACCGGGCAGTCGACGCGACGCTGGCCAAT
>JBDLIO010000201.1:0-5470 GCA_039714865.1 Acidobacteriota bacterium
ACTTCCAGTCGTTGGTGACGACGCTGGCGCCGTGGCGGCCCCAGTAGTTGAGATAGGAGGTGGCAGTCCTCGGCCCGGCGGAGCTGTCGAGGAGGTAGTGTCCCCGTCCGGGGGTGGTGTCTTCGACGCCGGTCAGGCGGAGTACGGTCGGCAGAATGTCGATGTGCTGGGCCACCCTGTCGACTCGCCGGCCACCGAGGCGACCACCGGGCAACCGGAGAACAAGCGGCACGTGAAGGACCTCGGAGTAGAGGTCAATGCCGTGAGTCCAGGTTCCGTGTTCGCCAAATGCCTCGCCGTGATCGGAGACGAAGAGGATGACCGTGTTCTCGTAGAGTCCCCTGGCTGTCAGGGTGTCGAGAAATGAGCCGAAACCTGCATCGTTGTGGGCCACTTCGGCGTCGTAGAGGTTGTTCAGATCACGAGCCAGCTCCGGTGTAGGCTCGACGGTGCCCCGGACCAATCCACGGACCGTCTCCACCTGGCCCACGGCGGTGTCGGTGACGTCGGCTGCGAACCTGGACTGAAAGGGTTCCGGGGCCTCGTAGGGTGCGTGCGGGTCGATGGTATGAACGTACAGGAAGAACGGTTCCTCGGGGTTCTGGTCGAGCCACTGGACAATACTGTCGTTGATTGCCTCAGAGGATCCCTCGCCATCGGGCAGGAAGGTGAAATGGTCGAAGCCCCTTGCAAAACCGAAGGGCCGGTTGACGTATGCGTTGGCGATCACCGCGGCGGTTTGATAGCCGGCCTCGGCGAGCCGTTCGGTAAGGGTGGGCAGACCCTCGGGAAGAATGTCCTCTGGACCATTGGCGCCATGAGCCGGAGGCCACACGCCGGTGAAGATCGACGCCACCGAAGCCTTGGTCCACGAGGACTGGGCGATGGCATTGGTAAAGAGGATGCCCTCGGCGGCAAAGCCGTCGAGCCGCGGGGAGGTTGGTCTTTGGTAGCCGTAGCATCCCAGGCGGTCGGCACGAAGGGCGTCTACGAGGTAGATGATGACGTTGGGTCGGTCAGGCAACGGAGCCGGAGGAGGATCGAACTCAGCTTTCACCCGGGATCGGGCCTGCGGGGCGAGGATCGTCGGTGACATCAAGTCCATGCAATGCGTGGCGCCAGGGTCCTCGGAGGTGATTTCGAATCGTAATCGAATGAGTCCCTCCAAGACCCCGAGATCGATACTGATAGGGTTTTGAGAGGGGTGGAGCACGGCCGCCTCGATCTCTTCCCCTTGATCCTGGAGCACGCTCACCACCAATGTGGATTCAGTCTTCCCGTGCCCGTTCAGGGAGGCCATCCGGAGTACGCTGCCGGCCGGCAGGTTGATGAAAGACTGCCAACGCGTTCCGGACCCAATTCTGAGGCTGGGTTTCCCATTTGGGACAGGTGGGTGGCGGTCAGGCTGCAGTCCGGGCCCAGAAAAGACCAGCATTTGCCACGCCACCGCAAGTTCCCGCCGGTCTTCTGATCGCGGTTTCACGTCGATCGGGGCGTGGTTGTGATCGTAGCTCAAGCGAAGTCGATTCCTCCCGACCACCTGGGCGCCTGCCGGCAGGTCGACTGTGTAGGAGTGGGTACCTGCGGCCGGTTCAACGGTCCCCACGGGAGTCCCGTTGAGGTCGATATTCACCTGCTGATTTGGTGCGTTCGGGAAGTTGAAGGGGCGGCCCACGATTTCAATCGTCAGGTCCCGGCGCCATTGCAGGAAGAAGTCGACGGCCGAGTGATCACCGAGGCTCCACACGAAAGTCTGCCCGGTGCGTCGGTCCCGCTCGTCCCTCGACCAGCCGGCCGCAAGAAAGGGGCGTGCTTCGGTCGTGCCCACGTCGATGATTCCCGGCTCCACCATGACCTCCGCCGAGTCCCCAACTGCAGCCAGGTCCACAACCTCGATCAGCGGAGATCCACCACAAGCCGCAAGAATCAAAACGGTGCAGGCCAAGGCAGGGAGACACAGTTGGCGAAAAAACCGGATCGGTCGCATGTAAGGCATCTATCTCAGCTCGCATTTTCCCCTTTGGGCTCTGGTTCCGGTGGCGGCCAGCCGTCACTGGGAAGCTGATAGTCGATGTGCCAGTCCGGCATTTCACTGCCGGGCCCGTTCAGATAGTGTTCCATCCAGCGCAACAATCGGAGCGAGTAGTCATAACGAGCTGCGGCCTTGCGGTTGCCATGCCCCTCGTCTGGATAGATGACCAAACGTACCGGCACCTTGCCCGCAACCTTGAGGGCGCGATACATCTCTTTGGACTGTCCGGGATCGACTCGGGGATCGTCCTCGCCACCGAGAATCAAGAGGGGCGTACGGCCCTTCCTGACATGCGCGACAGGAGAACGATCGAGGTAGAAACCGAAGTCATCTTGGGGTCGTTGCCGGGCATGCACGAGGAATTCCTCTTCAGGGATGTTGGTCGTGCCGGCCTTCGAAATGATGTTGGAGATTCCGACGAACATCACACCGGCGGCAAACCGCTCCGAGTATTTCGTCGCCAGCCAGGCGGTGGCGTAGCCGCCGTACGATCCGCCGGTCACTCCCACCTTGTCTTTGTCGACCAGGCCGGTCTCGATCAGGTGGTCAACCGCGTCAACAAGGTCGTCGAATTCGCCTCCCGCGGCGTCCTTCTGACCGAGCTTGGAAAACGCAACGCCTCTGCCGGTACTGCCGCGGTAGTTGGGGAAATACGATGCGAATCCGCGAGCAGCAAACACCTGGGCCGGACTGGAATAGCGAGTGAGCCAGCCGTTGCTTCGGTGTCCCTCCGGTCCGCCGTGTACGAACATCACCAGGGGGTAGGGTGTTCCCTTGACGTAATCGATCGGATAGACCAGAAGGCCCTCGAGTTCGAGGCCATCGCGTGCCGTATGACGCACGACGGTCTGTTCGGCCAGATCAACATTCGCTAACCAAGGATTTGAGTCAGTAAGGCGTTTCGGAGTTTCACCGAAGGATTTCGCCGAAAATACCTCGGCGGGATGTTCAGGCGAGCTTCCGACCAATGCCATCTTCAATCCGTCCGTACTGACGCTCATCGACGAGAAGACGACGCCCGGGTCAGACCAGCCGATGGACTCGAATCCACTGTTGCGTACATCGGCTCGATACAGGGTGGTATTCACCCCAACGCTGACCAGGCACAGGATCCTGTGGTCATCTGTCCACGAGATCGCGTTGATTGATCCTTCAAAGTCTTGCGTGATGTTCCCCGTCTTGCTGCCCTCGGCGGAGGCGATCAGGAGCGATCCGGCCGACGGGTCATTGATGTCGACTCCCGAGATCATCGCGAGATGCGTGCCGTCCGGGCTCCAAGTCATTCGACCGAGCTTTCCTGCGCGGTCAATCTTCCCGAGAACCTCGCCGCTGTCAGGCGACACCACGCTGATCGTCTGGAACATATAACGGTCGTCGATCAGCGGGCTCGGGGCCAGAGCCACCGCGAGGCGCCTACCCTTCGGGCTCCACCGTACCTGCACGGCAGAGCCTTCAAGGGGCAAGGCTTGAGGCTCGGCGTCGTCTCCGGGCGTCGCTATCCAGACCTTGACCTGCCGCCAGTCTTCTTCGAATACCTTCTGGTTGAAGCCCTTCTCGGCGAGGTCCTCTCGCTCCGAACACTTCGGCTCTGACGCAATCGCTGCGACCCGTTTGCCGTCCGGGCTCCAACTGTAATCGGAGATGTCGGCATCGAGGCCAAATACGCGTCTTGCCTCGCCGCCGTTCACCGGAATCACATAGAGACTCTTGTGGTCGTCACCATCGCGTTTTGCCAGAAATGACACTGCGCTACTGTCTGGGAGCCACTTGACCTTGCTGATATTGACCGAGCCCGTTACGAAGGGAGCCACCGCGCCGGTCGCCGGATCAACCAACAGCAACTCGGCCCAGCTGCCGCCGTTCTCTTCTTCAAAGAGTGTTCTCGGCACCGAGCGTACGGCAGCAATGCGGCTGGCGTCAGGGGCGATGGCAGCCGACGAGATCTGTTGAAGCTCTGCAACCTGTTTCGGAGTCATCCCGGCGCTGCCGGCTGGTGGCACACTCAGGACGAGAAAATATACGGCAGTCAGAGTCACTATGATATGGGTTCTGGTCATGGAATTTTCTCCTTGCACGCTTCGTGCGGGGGCAGTGTAGCTGGTCACGATGGGGGAGGCATGGCAAATCAAAACAGCGGCGCGTGAGCGCCGCCGTTGATTTGCATGGTTGCGGGGATAGGATTTGAACCTATGACCTTTGGGTTATGAGCCCAACGAGCTACCGGACTGCTCCACCCCGCGTCAAGGGAGCCGGAGTATAGGTTCGGCCTCCTCCTCTGTCAAGCCCTCCAACGGTGGCGGCGGGGTGGGAGTCGCCAACACGATGACCTCTTCTTCCGGGCCTGTCCAACCGAGGTCGTGACGGGCGATGGACTCGACGGCTTCGGGGTCGGAAGAGGCCGCGTCGATCGTTGCCGACAGACTCTCGATGTGGCGCTGAAGTCGTACCCGTTCCTCCTCCAGGCGGCGCTTCTCGGCCTTTGCCGCAGCCAGGTCCGCGAATCCCTGCGTGACGATGCTCGACAGCAAACCCAGGGCCGCGACGATTGCCAGGGCGACCAGGATCAGAGGGAAGCGCTTGATCGGGGTCCTGGCCACTATTTTACCGCTTGAGGACTCCGGCCCCTTTGAAACGGGCGGTGTCGTCCAGTTCCTCTTCGATCCTCAAGAGCTGGTTGTACTTGGCGACCCGGTCGGTTCGGCAGGCGCTTCCGGTCTTGATCTGTCCGGAATTGAGACCAACCACGAGGTCGGCGATGGTGGTGTCTTCGGTCTCACCGGAACGGTGTGAGATCACGGTCGTCCAACCGTTGGTATGGGAGAGGTTGATTGCGTCGATCGTCTCGGACAGGGTGCCGATCTGGTTGAGTTTGATCAGCACGGAGTTGGCAACGCCCTCCCGGATGCCGCGGCCGATGATCTCCGGATTGGTGACGAAGATGTCGTCGCCGACTACCTGGATACGGTTTCCCAATCGATCCATCAGTTTCTTCCAGCCGTCCCAGTCGCTCTCGGCAAGGCCGTCTTCAATCGAGACGATGGGGAAGTCGTTGACCAGCTCTTCGTAGAAGTCAATCATGTCGTCGGAAGTGAGTCCCACCCGTCCTTCGCCGGTGAGGTTGTAGGTTCCGCCGGAGAAAAATTCGGATGCGGCAGGATCCATGGCCAGGCCGATCTGGTCGCCGGGAACGTAGCCGGCCTTCTCAATCGCCTCCATGATCAGTTCGAGCGCAGCCCTGTTGGACGCCAGATTTGGGGCAAAGCCACCCTCGTCGCCGACTGCGGTCGCGAGCCCACGGTCATGCAGGACTTTCTTGAGCGTATGAAAGGTCTCAACGCCGGCCCGTAAGGCCTCCCTGAAACTCGTGAAGCCGAGGGGCATTACCATGAACTCCTGGATATCGACCGAGTTGTCGGCATGGGCGCCGCCGTTGAGGAT
>JBDLIO010000202.1:0-5444 GCA_039714865.1 Acidobacteriota bacterium
CTTCGCCCTGACACTGCCGGTCCCGCCGGCCGGAATCTCCTTGTCAAACTCGGCGACGGTGCATCCGCAGGTGGGCCGTACACTTTTGACCGTCAAAGGGGCGGCACCTTCGTTGCGAAGCTCGAATTCAACATCCTTGACGACACCCTGAGGAACCTTCCCCAGGTCGATGATCTTTTCCTCGACAACCAGTTTCGGTCCACCCTGGGCCGCCACCATCGACACCATCGATACCATCACCGCGACCATCATCAGGGGTTTTCCAAATTTTCTCATCTGCATCCTCCTTGTCATACTCAACACAAACGGCGACAATCTTACTCTAATGAACGATTCCTGCCGCCCCTGTTTGTTATTTTTTCTGCCGGGTGACCAGTCTCCCAATCAAAAACTCGTTCCCAACGGGCATCATACCGATATCAAGAGAATCCGATGACACCGTCTTCTGACTCCCTTCATCCGGAACCTCCACCGATGCAAACCTCGTTCCATACGGGAGAACACCTCTATTTCCTGCCGGTCGGAGGAACCGCGATGGCCACACTGGCTGGACTCCTGCACCAGCAAGGGCATCAGGTGGAAGGGGTCGACACCCACCTCTACCCACCGATGAGTACGCTCCTGAGCGATCTCGGAATTCCTGTGCGATTGGGATGGAATCCCGACCTGATCCCCGACGCCGACCGTGTGATCATCGGCAACGCCATCCCCCGGACCAATCCCGAGATCCAACGGGTCCTGAGTGACCGGCAACCCTATCTATCTCAAGCCGAAGCAGTGAGTCATTACCTTCTCGCAGAGGGACGCGAAAGCCTGGTCGTAGCGGGCACTCACGGAAAAACAACAACAACCTCGATGGCGGCATGGATCTTCGAAGAGCTCGATACCGACCCGACGGCACTGGTGGGCGGCCTGCTCAAATGGAGCCGCCGGTCCTTTCGCCTGGGACAGGGACCATGGATGGTCATCGAAGGCGACGAGTACAACACCTCGTTTTTCGACCGCGGTCCGAAGTTCCTCCACTACCGAGCACGGATCTTCCTGCTGGGACCGGTGGAATTCGATCATGCAGACCTCTACCGCGACCTCGATGCCGTTCTGACAGCCTTCCGCGCCGGAACGGCGCAGGTACCCCTCCACGGAACCATCGTCGTCAACGCCTCCTGGCCCACTGCCCTGGAATGTGTACGGAACACCTCGGGCGAGATCCTCAAGGTCGGCTCGACGCCTGACTGCGCTCTCCGTCTCGGCGAGACCATGGTCGAGACCGATGCCGAGAACACACGCACTCCGGTCGAATGGCAGGGCCGAAAACTGGACCTGCGCATTCCGATGCCCGGGCGTCACAACGCCGAGAACGCCGCCATGGCCATGGCCGGCGCCCTGGCCGCCGGACTTGAGCCCGAAGGCATCCTTGATGCCCTGGCCCGTTTCCCCGGCGTTGCACGCAGGCTCGACACCATCGGCGAAGCTTCAGGAATCGTGGTGGTCGACGATTTTGCCCACCACCCAACAGCCCTGGCCGTCACCATCACCGCGGCTAGGACCCGCTGGCCCGGGCGACGCGTGGTCATCGCCTACGAGCCTCGCTCGATGACTGCTGCCAGACGGGATTTTCAGGCGGCTTACGTTGAGGCGCTTGCCGGCGCAGACGTCGCCTTGATGTCAAGCCCGCACTACAGTGACCGCCTGGCACCCGGGGACCGTCTGGACCGTGACCAAATGATCTCTTCGCTCACGATGCGTGGGGTGGTGGCCGTCATGCCTGCCGACGGTGAGGATTCCGTCGAGGCACTCGTACCCCACCTCCGGTCCGGCGATGTGGTCATCGGCTGTTCCTCCGGTGATTTCGGCGCGTTTCACCGACGACTCCTGGAGACTCTGGGCCATAAGGAGAACCGATGAACAAACTCGCTTTCAACCTCGCCACGACCTTCGGCCTTGGAGACCGTCTGCCGGCGCCCGGCACAACGGCAGGCTCGTTGCCGGCGAGCCTCATCTGGCTCGTCGCCGCCTGGGGACTCAAAGACTCGCCCTGGTTGTTGGTGGCGACGACCGCCATGATCGCCGTTGCCGTCATCGCCGGTTTCTGGGCAACCGAGCCTGAAATTTCCCGTCGCGGTTCGAATGATCCCGGGCCGGTTGTCGTCGACGAGGTCGCCGGCCAATGGTTGACCTTCGGCACCGCCCTGCCTCTTTGGGCGGGCATGTCCCACAAGGAACTCCTTGTGTTCGCAGGCGCAGGTTTCGTGCTGTTCCGTATCTTCGACGTCGTCAAACCATGGCCGGTCAGTCGGCTGGAAAAACTCCACGGCGCCCTGGGCGTGATGGCGGATGACCTTTTGGCCGGCGTGATGGCCGGAGTTGTCTTGGCTCTCATCCGGCCCTGGGTCACGGTATTTTTGGGGTAAATCGGACCGCCTTCAAGTGAGAGAGCGCCCTCTCAGACGGGGCGTACGGGGTCCGAGAGGAGCACCCCCAGTCAACGGTCGATCATTTTCCTTTTCAAGTTTCCAGCCTCAACCGGCCTCACCTCGGCGATGAACCGAGCCGGCCCTGTCAGACCGAAACCCGTTCCCAGGTCCTCGACGCTCAGCACATCACCCGAGGCCGGGCGGACCCTGACTTGATCGACATTCCGGTCCGCCATTTCGATCACACCGGCTGCAACAACCGCTGAACCACAGCTCAAAGTCTCACCCTCGACACCACGCTCGAAGGTGCGAAGGCCGATCGTGCCGTCCGAATGCCGGTTGACAAAACTGACGTTGGCGCCCTCCGGGCCCAAGGCCGGATGGCGCCTCAGCGCAGGAGCTGCCTCCGAAAAATCCTGTTCGGCCGCCTCATCTACGGCAATGATCAGATGGGGCACACCGACCTCGACGAGAATCCCCGTCCATTTCCGGCCGGCGGTATCGAGTGATATCTCTTCGGCCGGACCCGGAGTTGGAAGTCGAAGTTCGACCTGTCCTCCATCAACCCGGGCCGGAATCTCCGCCCAATCGGTGATGACGACCATGTCCGGAGGCACATCGAGCAGCCGAAAGGCCGCGAGAGCTGCACACCGCGTGCCGTTGGCGCAAAATCGTGCCCGGGATCCATCTGCATTGAAATAGTGGAGCCGAACTCGAGCCTCGCCCGCAACCTCGAGGGCCAGCACACCGTCGGCCCCTATACCTCGATGCCGCCTACACAAACGGGCCACCAAGGCGGGATCTGAAGCCAGGCGTCTGCTCCATGATCCGACCCCAACCAGGAAATCGTTCCCCGCACCCTCGATGAGCCAGAGGGTGTCGCTAGGCACCGACCCTCCAGACATTCCGAAAGGTAGGGCAATGCTCCGGGTCAGGGAGTCGAAACTTGATACTGGAAACTGGAAACTGGAAACTTAAATCAACCTTCGCGCCTTTGCGGTTCAATTGTTTTCGTTTTCTTGCCCTCTTTTTTTGTGCCTTTTTGTGCCTTTTTGTGGCTATTCTTTGAGTTTCTGAGCTGACAGCTAATGGCTGAGGGCTGAGCGCGTTCATCACGGCGCCTCGACAATCGTTCGACAACGGGCCTTCGGCGAGGTATTCCCGGCGTCGTCGACTGCGTGAATGGTGTAGGTCACGTTCCCGGACGGAGGCGTCTCATCGAGATAGAACACCTCGGCAATCGCCTCAGCCAGTATCTCGGCCTCTTCTTGCCCTGATTTGCGTTCGACCGAATAACCGGTGGCCCCCTCCGAAGCCCGCCAGCGCAGCCGCACCCGGCCTCCCTCGGGAAGACAAACCAGGTCGACCGGAGTGTCGGGGGGATAGAGGTCGGGAAAATCCAGCCGAACCGACGGCCCCGGCGCACCCTTGCGAATGACCTTCCCCTCAGCAGTCGCAGTCACCGCACGCAGGCGGTAGAACCACGTCTGCTCCTGTGTCGCTCCGGCATCCACCCAGCTGGACTCGGACAATGGCGAAGGGCTGACGACCTGCCATCGCTTTTCATCACCGGAGCGCTCGACCTGCACCCGCCGGTCCTCGACCGCGGTCCACTGCAGATGAGGCCCGTCCCTCTCGGCTGAGACCTCAAGTCCCTCGGGCGCCGGAGCGGCAACCCTGGGAATCAACCGTGCAATGTTGGAAAACTCGGACATCCGCCCTCTGCAACACACGCTTCGAACCGCATACCAGATAACGGTCTCGGCCATCTCTTCTTCGGCCGCCGTCCCCAGCCACCGGGCCAACTCGTCGTCGACCTGCAATTGCGGACCATGGGTCGCCAGGTCCAAATTCTCGCCTTGCAACTGGACAATGACCTCCCCCCGTCCCTCCAGGAGGTTCCAACGAACCTGACGATCCTTCGCCGTAGTTCCCGAGGCCGGCTCCTGGGCCAGGGGCAATTCGGCCCGCCAGACCTCGACCGACTCCAGGTCGGGCAGCGGTCCACCGGCTGTGGTCATCTGGGGATAGGACCACCTGAGACGGGCCGTGCCTTCGTCCTGAACCACCTGCAAATCACGCGTCGTGTCGGCCACCCGAAGTTCGGGCGGCAAGGGCGGCGCCTTGCGACCGCATCCCGTCTCAGCCGCAAAAGCGGCCAACAAGAGCATCACGAGTCCCGAACGCATCGTCCATCGCATCACAGGATGTACCGCGCCAGATCACGGTCTGCGGCCAGAGGTCCGAGCACACTCTTGACCATGTCCTCGCTGACCTCGTAGCGCTCGCCGGCCCTGTCCGGCGCATCGAAGCTGACCTCGTCCAGAAGTCGTTCCAGCACGGTGTAAAGCCTTCGAGCCCCAATATTCTCCGCCGAGTTGTTGATCTCCGCCGCCATCTTCGCCAGGGCTGTCACGGCGTCTTCGGTGAAAACAAGCTCCAGATCCTCGGTAGCCAGAAGTTCCGTGTACTGCCGGATCAGCGAATTCTCCGGTTCGACCAGAATGCGCCGGAAATCAGCGGCCGTCAGCGCGTCAAGTTCCACCCTGATGGGGAACCGGCCCTGCAGCTCCGGGATCAAATCGGCCGGGCGAGCGACGTGGAAGGCGCCCGCGGCAATAAAGAGTACGTGGTCGGTCTTGACCGGACCATAGCGGGTATTGACCGTTGTCCCCTCGACGATCGGCAGAAGATCCCGCTGTACGCCTTCGCGGGACACATCCGGGCCGCCCCCGCCGGCGCGGTCCGACGAGGCAATCTTGTCGATCTCGTCCAGGAAGACGATGCCGGCATTCTCTACCCGCCGCAAGGCCTCGGTCTCGACCTGCGACGAATCGATCAGCTTCTCCTCCTCCTCCCCCAGGAGGATGCGCCGCGCCTCCTCGACCGTCATGCGCTTGTTCGCCTTCTGACCTCCAAAGATGTTGCCGAACATGTCCTTGAAATTGACGCCCATGCTCTCCATGCCCTGGGGGGTGAACATTTCGACCGTCGGCGTCTTCTGTTCGGTGATTTCCAGCTCTATCTCCT
>JBDLIO010000203.1:0-5407 GCA_039714865.1 Acidobacteriota bacterium
CTCCTGAAAGCCTGCATCCCGAGACCGAACTGGTGAAGATGGTCGAGGCCATAGCCTTGGAAACCGGCGGCAAAGTCACCGTAACGGCCGATGTCGAGGAGGGCGTCAATGGCGCCCACGTTGTTTACACCGATGTCTGGGCCTCGATGGGCGAGGAGGCGCAGATAGCCGACCGCATCACTACCCTGGGTCCATACCGGGTGACGACTGAGATGATGGAGATGACCGGGCGGCGTGATGCGATCTTCCTCCACTGCCTGCCGGCGTTCCACAATCTTGAGACCGATGTCGCCCGCGAATACCCGGAAATCCGGGAAGTCGAGGACGAGGTCTTCGAGGGCCGGTGGAGCCGGGTCTTCGACCAGGCAGAAAATCGCATGCATACGATCAAGGCCGTCATGGTTGCCACGCTCGGTCACTAGGAGGAGTCATGAAAAAGGTAGTCATTCTTGGAGCCGGGCGTTCCGCACCGTATCTCATTCGCCGCCTGGTCGATCTCGGTCCGGAACAGGGCTGGGAGACCGTCGTTGCCGACATGGACGTGGCCGCTGCCCAGGCGCGGATAGGGGACGCGCCCCAAGCCCGTGCAATGGCGTTGGACGCGACCGAGGAGCCGGAACTGGCCGCCGTGATCAAGGGCGCCGATGTCGTCTGCAACCTCCTGGCACCACGTTTTCAGGCTGCGGTAGCCCGGCACTGCGTTGAAGAAGGCGCCCACATGGTCTCGGTGTCGTACCTCTCGGACGAAACCCGGGAACTCGAGGCTTGGGCCCGCGACCAGAATGTCATGCTGCTCGGGGAGATGGGACTCGATCCCGGCATCGACCACATGATGGCGATGGAAGCGGTCGAGGACGTCAGGGCTGACGGAGGGAAGATCCTCTCCTTCCGATCCTTCGGGTCCGGGGTTCCGGCGCCGGAATCGAAGTCCAACCCCCTGCAATATTTGATCACCTGGAATCCCTGGAATGTCGCGACCGCCGGGCGCGCCGGGGCACAATACATGGTCGACGGCCAGATCCGGATCGTGCCGCATCGCAGACTTTTCCTTCATACCTGGCCGGTCGAGGTTGAGGGTGTCGGAACGCTCGAGGCTTATCCCAACCGGGATTCCCTGAGCTACCGGGACCACTTCGACCTTCATGACGTTCGGACCATGATCCGGGGCACCTTGCGGTGGCCGGGCTACTGCGAGACCTGGTCGCGGATCGTCAAGCTGGGCCTGACCAATACCGGTTTGACGATTCCGGATTTGGAGAAACTGTCACCCCGTGAAGTGATCGGCATGTTCCTGCCCCTGCCGGTGCCGGCCGACCGGGTGGTCGAGGCGGCAACGTTGTTCCTCGAGCTGAACCCGACTGGCGACGTGATCAATAATCTTCGATTCCTGGGGCTTTTCGACCAGGAACCCTGTGGATGTCCGGGCAACACGGTGGCCGACATGCTGGCCCATCTGCTGGAAGACCGGCTGGCACCCAAACCGGGCGACCACGACATGGTGATCCTCGTCCACCAGATGGACGTTGAGTACCCGGACCGTATGACGGCCTGTGAGCGCGTGACCTATACGATGGTCGACACCGGTGACGCCATGGGCATGTCCGCGATGGCCAAGACCGTCGGTCTGCCGACGGCGCTGGCGGCCGAGATGATGCTGCGCGGCGATCTCGAACTCTCCGGGTGCTTGCTGCCGACTCATGATGCGATCTACAAGCCCGTCCTGGCCCAACTCAAGGACGAAGGCCTGCGCTTCACCTTGACCACGGAGCCGTTGGAGGGGTGTCACAAGGCCAACGGGGTGATCTAGCAATCCTGAGCGCATTGGCCTCAAGGTCCTGTTAAACCATGACGCGTCCTGGGGCCAACGCCCTCAGGATTGCATGGGGTTAAAATATGCAGGAATACGGAGGTCGCTGATGAGAATTCTGGTTGCCCTGATCTCACTTGCCTTGACCCCGGTCACAAATGCCGGGGCTGAGGTCCCGGCATATACCGAGTTCCAACTCCAGGTCCGGTCCAATATCGTCGACGGATTCAACTTGCCCGCAAACTCGTCGTTCAACAGCAAGACACCGTCACTCAACGACTTTGGCCAGGTGTCGGTCTGCCTGAGCGTCGTCGGGGGCGATTCGACGCTTCAAGGGATCTGGCTTGGCGGGGGAGGTAGCGGCTCGGTGGTCTTCACCGACCCCAACGACGGGTTCATTTCCGATTGCAGCCTCAATAATTCGGGGGATGTTGTCGCCGAATTGCGGGGGTTTTTTGTGTCGCCGGAGGGGCTGTATCTCTACGATTCGGGCATTGGGACCGCCGCGTTTTGGACCAACAAGCCTTTGGGCGCCACCGGGTGGGGATCGCCGACCCTCAACTCCAGTGTGCACGCCGGTTTCAAGGCCAGTTTCGACGGTGACTACGCGTGGGTGTCCTTCGACGGCAGTGCGGACGCCGTGCATGCAGCAATGGTCGACATCGATGTCACCAGCCCCTACAGCTATTTGTTCACGCCGGCCTTCAACGACAGCGGACTGATCGCCGGCAAGGTCAGGTTTGGCGCCGCCGGCCAAATCGCCGACTCCCAACCGGATCAGATCGTCATCATCGATTCGGGAGGCAATGCAACCGTCATTGTGGAAGACCAGGATTCAGACGGATCTTCGCCTTTCGTTGCTTTCGACAACGGAGTCTGGTTGACCGAGAACGGCCGAGTGGCTTTTGTGGCGGAAAAGCCCAGCGGGGCGCGTGCGGTCTTTCTCTCGGATGGAGCAACCACGGTGGAAATTGCTTCCGAGGAGGATGCCGAGGTGTCGGAGATCGAGTATTTTCACCCGGTCGCCAATGACGCGGGTCTGGTCGCCTTCCGTGGCAAGGACGCGGCGGGTCTGCAAGCGGTTTTCGTTGGTGACGGGGTTGATTTCGTGCGGGTCATAGGTGAGCACGATCTGGTGACGACCGATCTTGGAGGCGGTCGTATCGACCAGCACGACGGCAGCGTCGTATTCGGAGGCGCGTTGTCGATCAACGCGGGCGGTGATATCGCATTTTCAGCAGGACTGACCCCGGAGGACGACAACCAGATCGAGTGGGGCTCGGGCATCTTCATCGCCGTCGGGGGCGGCCTGATCTTCGCCGACGGCTTCGAGTCCGGTGACTCGACGGGCTGGTGAAGGGAAGCCATCAGCTATCAGCTATCAGCTATCAGTTGAGCTGCAAACAAGAGTCCGAGAGACGCATAAACAGGCGGCTTGGTATGTCAACAAAGTGTTCGGAGGGACTTGTGCGGGCTGACAGCTGATAGCTGAGAGCTGACTGCGCTCTTCAGAGCCGGTCCCGGCTCTGTGGCTCAGTTACACTGACGCGATGGTATTGACGACATTGGTTGCCGCGGTCGCTCTGGGCATTGCCGCCCAGATTCTGGCCGAGAGATTCCAGGTGCCGGCGATCTTGCCGCTGCTGGTGTTGGGGATCCTCTGCGGACCGGCCGGCTTGGCCCTGTTCGCTCCGGAGGCCCTGGGGCCGGAGCTTCTGACCGCGCTGGTCCATCTGGGCGTCGCCATCATTCTGTTCGAGGGCGGCCTGACCCTGGATCCGCGCCGGCTGCTCGAGGTGGGCGGACCTGTTCGGAATTTGCTGACGATTGGGGTGGTGGTCACCGGAGTTGGAGCGGCCCTTGCGGCTCATCTGGTCCTCGGCATGCCCTGGCCGATGGCTTCTCTGTTCGGGGCGATCATGACCGTCACCGGACCGACGGTGATCGTGCCCCTGCTGCGCCACTTGATCGCGCCGCGCGAGGTCAAGACGGTGCTGCTGTCCGAGGGCCTGCTGATCGACCCCGTTGGGGCGGTTCTGGCCTATCTCGTGCTGCAGTGGACCGAGCGCGCCGGCATTCCGCTGAGGGAGCTCTTGACTGAATTGACGGTGATTACTTTGACCGGGATCATCCTGGGATTTGCCGCCGGTGCTGTAGCCAAGTTGGTTGTTCGAACGCGGCTGGTCAGCGGTGAGCTGCGGAATCTGACAATCTTGGCTCTCCTGATGGTGTGCTACGAGTTGGCCGAGCACCAGGCGCCCCAGGCGGGCATCCTGGCGGCAATGGTCATGGGCTTTACGATGTCGGCGGCAGAGTTGCCGGACCTGGTGTCGGTCAAGGCCTTCAAGGGTCAGCTGACGACCCTGGTGATCTCGATGCTCTTCATCCTGCTGGCGGGAGCCTTGGACCTGGGCGCCATGCTGGACCTGGGCTGGAAGGGCCCCGCGGTCATCGTCCTGTTGATCGTCATCGTTCGCCCGGTTTCGGTCATCGCTTCGGTGTGGCCGTCCCAATTGGCATGGAAGGAACGTCTGGTGGTCGGTCTGACCGCACCTCGGGGTATCGTCGCGGCGGCGGTTGCCTCCCTGGCAGCCCAGCACATGGTGGCCCTGGGGGTTGAAGGCGCCCAGGCCCTGGAAGGCCTGGTCTATCTGGGAATTCTGATGACGGTCACCTGGTCGACCGTCATGGCCATTGCCCTCCCGCAGGTTCTTGGATATGCCTCGGACCCCGCGCGACTTCGGGCCGTTCTTGTCGGTGCCAATCCCCTGACCGAGTTGTTGGCTCAAGGCTTGAAAAAATGCGGCCGCACGGTCGTCGCCATCGACGGAGTATCGTGGCGCCTCGATCCAATGAGGGCTTCAGGCATCTCGACCGTCTGCGGGGATGCCCGGGATTCGACGACCTACGAAGAAGCCGGCGTCGAGCGGGATTCCCTGGTGATCGCTGCAACGACGAACGATGAACTCAATCTCCTGGTGGCCGACCTGGTGCACTCAGAGTTCGGGGTGGAGCATCCGGTTGTTGCCCTCCAGACACCTCCCGAGGATGTCGGGCGCCGGTCACGGGGATGGATAGATCTGTTCGGTGGCCAGGGGACCGACGTCGCCCGGTGGATCCGCCGTCTCGAGCGTGAATCTGCAGTCACGGTCGAGGTCGAGATGGACGGGGATGAGACGGTCCACAAGGTGCGGGAATTGCTGCGGGAGTTTGATCAACACATCCTGCCCCTGGTTGTGTGGAACGAGTGTGAACCCAATTTCCGATTCTCGCTCGACAATCCGGAGCCGGGATCGAACCTGGTCCTGCTGGTTGAGAAGGGCCCGGCGCTTGAGCGGTTGGAGGGCATGATTAACCGCGCAGAAAAGGCTGATCCTGATCTGACGGAAGACGAACGTGCAACGCTCAACGTCCAACGCTCAACTTCGAAGTAGGAGCTCCGGCTGGAAATCCTCTCCCAAAAGACCGTGCCGAGCGCCTGACTTTTTTGACCCCTTGGGCCCTTTTGACCTCTTCGACCCTTTGACTCTTCGACCCTTTGACCCTCCATCCTTGCTACCATGTCCCCATGATGGGCACGAAAGATCGATCCCGGGGCGG
>JBDLIO010000204.1:0-5405 GCA_039714865.1 Acidobacteriota bacterium
CAGCCGGCCCCGGTCGCCCCCGAGGTCATTTCACGGAGGGGCGGTCGTCTCCCGAGTCCTGAAATGTAGCCCCTCCGGAAAACGCACCGAGCGGGGGCGCGACGCGCCCCCGAAGGCCGGGGTTGGAGAACAGGTCCAGGAGCAGCGGCAGTGACCAGCGTCCGGGGCAGGTTCAGAAACAGCGGCAGCGAACGCGGCAGTCCGCCGTGACGGCGCCCGACGCCGAACCGGTCACGGACGCTGCCCCGGCCCCTGCCGCGGTCAACGGACGCTGCAGCTGACGCGGATTGCGGCCCCGGTCTATGGCCCCTCTCCAACGGCGCGTATCGATTACCTTCCCGGGAAGCCGGGACGCAGTAGGATTACTGCAAGCATGGTGGGCCAAGGCCCACCCTACAGTTGGCAGTCTTTACCCCCCGACAGTAAACGCCGTCTCGTGAACACCCATCAGGACCGGGGTGACTTCTTCATCGGGAACCCCGAGGTACTCGGCGACCGAGGCCACCAGGCGTGAGAACCAGACTTCGGCTCGGACTGTCACTGTTCCGGCGGCAATATCCTCCGGCAGGGTCCAGGAGAAGGTCTCGTTCCTCGCTTCGAGGGGGTGGAGCCTGTAGTCCGGTCCGAAGGTCGCGGTGTTCCACTGCGCCACGGTCATGCGTCCTTCCGGATCCAGATAGGGGAGTCGGAAGATGCGGTCGCCGGCCGGAACCTGTCCGTCCCTCTTGAGGCCGGGGAAGTCCTTGAGCTGTTTGATGTCGCCGATGTCCTGGTAGGCCAGGGTGTCGGACGCGATGGTGAAATCTTCGCCCTCGAAGCCCTTGGCATCGACCGGCAGGTGGAAGGCGCGTCCTGCGGAATCGGTCGCCGTGACGTGCAGCCATACCACCCGCTCTTCGGCGGAGCCCGAGGGAATGGCGTGTCCGGCCTTGGCGTTGACGACGGTCGCGGTCAAGACCAGATTGGAACCGGCCTTGGCTGTGGTGGCCGATGGGTGAATTCGGGCCTCGGCCGCACCCATCAACTTGCCCTGGTCGTGGGCGCCGTGGAAGAGGTGCTGACGGACATCCGGGTGGTCGACGCCGCCCGACTCGGGGGCGGAGTTGCCGGCGGCCTTCGGCATGTGGCAGTCGATGCAGGTGATGCCCGCCTTGGCCTGGGGGCTCTTCTGCCACTCGAGGTGTGTGGCTTTGACCCATTGGCCCCACGGGTCTTTCTCGTTGTGGCAGGTGCCGCAGAATTCGGCGGTGGCCAGAAAAGGATTGGCGGCGATCTTATGGTGAGGGCTTTCGGTGCCGGTTCGCACTCCCTGCTTCGTTTCGCCCGGTTCGACGATGAAGTTGAAGTTGAAGGGCACGTCACCCTCGAAGCCGGTGATCGAGTGGCAGAGATCGCAGGAAACGCCCTCGTTGGCGCGTGTGCCCTCGGACGGTTTCTTGGGAGGAATGTCGCCCGCGAGGAAAGCGAGGGGTGCATGGCAGCCCATGCAGCCGGCCTTGATGCCGGCAACCTTGGCCACCTGCTCGGCATGGGGCAGGGCCAACTCGTAATATTCGATCTCATCCCAGTGATGGGTGAAGCTCTGGGACATCAGATTCTGTTCGTGTTGGCGGGCAATGTCGACGTGGCACTCGGCGCAGACCTCGTCGCTCTCGAAGTTGTCGTACGCTTGAGTGCCCAGCGCGGCGTCTCCGGCCACGCCTGCGGTAAGAATGACTGCAGTCCCGAAAATAATGATCGATGTCAGCAAGACCAGTGTGCGTTTCATGAGAACCCCTCCTTGAGTGCGAAAACAATTGTAGCGCACAGCTTTGTTGAGAGGTAGCGCAAGAATACAGTTGAACCGCGAAGAGCCCGAAGAACGCAAGGGAAAAGCCACAAAGAGGCACAAAGAGAGAAGCCGAAGGGGCTGCTGGAACAGCGTTCTGGAGCGCGGGGCCCCTGCCCCGCATTGTGAGAATCAGAATTTTGCAAGCAGCTAAGCTGATAGCTGACGGCTTTTACAATCCCAACCGTTGCCTTGTCAGTGCCTCGAGACCTCCGGCGAGCAGCAACTCCTGGGCAGCGGGGCCGACCGGGGACAGGGCGAATTCCTGCCCCCGCCATCTGGCCGTCGCGGTCTTGAAGTCCACGGCTATCGCGTCGGAGGCGATGGTCTTGATTCCGGCTTCTGCATCAGTTTTGTGCGCTGTCTGGAGGGCCTCGCTCAAATCAGGACTTTCGATGCAGATGAAGGCGTTGTTGAAGGCGTTCCGCAGATAGGTCTGGGAGAACGAGGCCGCGATCACCATGCGGATCCCCCGGTACTTGAGGGCCGTCGCCGCCTGTTCGCGAGAGGAACCGGTGCCGAAATTGCGACCGGCGACAATGACGTCGCCGTCGGAGGCAATCTCCTGAAAGGCAGGGTCATAGTTGAGCATGGCGAAGCCGGCCATTTCGTCCGGTCCGAGGTCGTCGCGGTAGGTGACGTCTTTACCGTAGATGCCGTCGGTGTTGAGGTTGTCGGTCGGCAGGAAAAGCACTCGTCCTTGGAGTTCCGAGGGGAAGCCCTCTTTGATTTCCACGGTTCGGGCAGCCGGCTTCCAACCGAGGTCTTCGCAGCGGTATTCGAGTTGCTTCTCCTTGAAGTGGTCGGGGCCGGTGATGTAGGCGGCAAGAGCGGAGGCCGCGACGACGGCCGGGCTACCCAGGTAGGCCTTGGCATCCCGGGCGCCCATGCGCCCCTTGAAGTTCCGGTTGGTTGCCGAGATGCCGACCTCGCCGCTTTCGAGAAGGCCGACACCGAGACCGATGCAGGCGCCGCAGCCCGGCGGCAGGGGAATGGCGCCGGCCTCGATGAGCTCATCCCAAATTCCCTGAGATTCGGCTTGTTCTTGGATCTCTGCGGAAGCTGCCGCGACGTAGAGTTCGACGCCCTCGGCGACGGTTTGGCCCTCAAGAACCTCTGCCGCTTCGGCCAAATCTTCCAGCCGGGCATTGGTGCACGAGAGCAGGTAGGCCTTGTGAACCTTGATCTTCTTTCGACTGATCGAGGTGATCGACTCCATGACGCCGACCGAGTCCGGTCCGCAGACATGAGGGGTGACGGTTCCGAGGTCCAACCGGATCTCGGCCGCGTAGTCGGCGCCTTCGTCCGGGCAAGGAGGTTCGGCTTCCCAACCTTTGATGTCGTTCTCACAAAGACGGTCCGAGAGCCCGCGTTCGGCCAGAACCGCCGCGCGACGGCGGAGGAAGGCGGCGGTGGCTCCGTCGAACGGGAACCAGCCGACAAGGGCGCCCCACTCGGTCGTCATGTTGGCGATCGTCAGTCGCTCGGCGATCGAGAGGTACTGGATGCCCTCGCCGTGGAATTCGATCGCCGCGTTGAGCACCTCGCCTGAGTTGTAGAGCCCGCCCAGGGTGATGATGATGTCTTTTCCGGAGACGCCGGGTTTGGGTTCTCCCTCGAGAACGACTTTGATCGTGCGGGGGACCTGCCACCAGGTCGTGCCTCCGGCCCAGAGTGCCGCCGCGTCGGTTCGCACCACCGGTGTGCCCAGTGCGCTCAAACCGCCGTAGGTGTTGGAGTGGGAGTCCGAGGCCACGACCAGGGCGCCGGGATGGACAAAACCGTTCTCGATCATCAACTGATGGCCGATACCGGCCCCTGCGGGGTGGAAGACGACGCCGCACTCCTCGGCGAAGTCTTCAATGGCCCCATATTTCTTCAGATTGGCCTCTGAGGTGTCCTGGACGTTGTGATCCAGGGTGAAGACCGGCTGAGAGGGGTCCGCCATTTTCGTGGCGCCGATTTCCTTGAATTTCGGGATCACGGCCCCGGTGTTGTCATGGGTCATGACGTGGAAGGGGCGCACGGTGACCATGTCTCCGGCACGGACTTCGTGTCCCGGTGTCAGGTCGACTGCGTGTGCCTGGACGATCTTTTCGGTGACGGTTTGGGGCATCGGGTTTCCTCCACTACAGGCTATCGAGTGACCAGCCTGGGTTCAGCGAGATTCTACGCTGACGGGGTGAGTCTGTCAGCTCAGGCGTCGAGAAACTTCGGTGAGCAGGTTGAGGAGAAACGAACCGTCCTGGATTTGGTTCCAATTGAGGTAGCGCCCCAGTTCAGGAAGGAGAACGTCGCATCCCGGGTCGGTCGCAGCGCTGGCGCCGACGGTGATCCTCCCGGCGACGGAGGCCCCACGATACATGTTGCGCAAATTGTTGATGCGCTCCACCAATGGACCGTCTTCGCTCCAGAGGTGACCGGATTCCAGATCCGAAAACAGAAGGAACAAATGGCAGTCCTGCACCAACGGGGCGCAGAAATCAGGTTCAAACGCATCGGACCGAAAGGCCAGAACCTCGACGCCTTTCCCGCCGTTCAGATTGAGTTCTTCAGATATTACCTGGAATTGAGCGAGGCCTTCGATATCTTCCGGGGGCGCCCCGGTCCGTCCGAAAAGGGCGTCGACCGCCCGAAAGGAGGTGGCCGAAGACCATGAGAGAACGGTGATCTTCAACCTCTGCCCGTTGGTACGATCGTCCTGGAGCCTTTCGAGCAACTCGGTGACCGCATCTTCGAGAGCGCCTGTATTTTCAAGAGCCATTTCTTCGGGGAGGTCGAGTTGCAGGTCGCCGGTGCCGATCAGGCGAGTGACGGTCTTCAGCACCACGTGCTCGTCGATCAGGGTCCGGCGGGCAAGGTCTCGGAGCTTTGCCGGGCCGGAGGCGATGTGGGCAAAGATGACGGCCTCGACCATGTCCTCCCGGTCGTGATCTCCGGGCGTGCCGACCGTGACCGTAACCTGATCCCACGGGCCCGGAAGTTCCCCGGCACATCTCTCCCACGATTGTCTACGATCTTCCCCGGCCAGCATCAGGCCGGCGATATTTCCCAGCTGTTCTCGATGGTCGGCGCGGACATTTCCCGGTTGTGAGGCGGTGATGCTGAAGCGACCGTCAGCCCAGCCAAGGGCGTCGAGCAAGACCTGGCGAGATCGATAGCCTTCGTCATCAGGCAGCAGGCCCCTCGGGATGCCTGTCCCGACAGTCATGGCCGGTTCGCCCTTTTCCATGTGGAGCGTAACCACTCGGCGGGGCGGCCCCGAGGACACCAGGCTCAAGCGCCCGGAGAACGACCGATCGCCCAGCCGCTTGAGCAGTTCCAATGGAGAGAAAAGGGAAAGGCTCCCCTGAGCCCAGAGTCCAGACGTCGATTGATTGTTCATCGTCTAGATTGTCTCAATTCCGGTCAGCCGATTCAAGAGCCGGAGGCTGACGGCCCAGCCTCTTGCAAGAAGCCACAAGAAGAGCAGCCACAAAAAGGCACGAAGAGGCACAAAGAAAGGAGCAAAAAGGGCCGCTGGGGCTGTGTCCTGGAGCGCGGGGCTCCTGCCCCGCATTGTGGCGGTCCGATTTTT
>JBDLIO010000205.1:0-5402 GCA_039714865.1 Acidobacteriota bacterium
AAACTATGCCGAACAGCACCAGCACGCCGACGAATGGGCTGATGGTTTTCCAATCGTGTCCGAAGGAGATCAGGCCGTGGAGGGCCCGCATTACCCAGGTTGTCGGGAAGATCATTGCGAATTTCTGTAGCGGCTGGGACACAACCTCCAGGGGCCACCAGCAACCTCCGAAGGCCGCCATGCCCATCGTCATCATTACTCCAATATTTGAGGCACGGTCACGGTCTCGGAACCATGCGCCCAGGGCGACCCCCAGCGGTGCAACGCAGGCGCCGTAGATCAGGAGTACCGCCCACAGTGAGAGAAGGCTCCCGCCGAGATCGAGATCGACCCAGATCCCCACAAGTGCCACGAATCCGACGAGGACTGAGAGCTGGAGACCAGAGATTACGAACCGTCCAAGGATCTTCCCGCCGACAATCTCACGCCGCGAAACAGGCGACGTCAGCAACCGCCGAAGCAGACCGGAATGGCGTTCGCCGGCGATGGACGCGGCACCGTACGTCAGAGTTACCAGGAGAACGAACATCGTCGCGTTGCCGGGGATCGACTGAGAGAATCCCGAAGGTGGGCGGGGCCTTTCCCCGGCCCAGGTGGTGTCAATACTGACCAGCGAGTTCGTCGGTTCACTGAAATTGCCTTCAACAGCGGAATCTCCTTCAGCCTCCGACAGCTCCGTCATGATCAATCCACCGATCAACCGAGTTGCAGACCGAATGATTCGGGCCTGAGCAACCAGGGCGGCCTCCTCCGAGGTGTCCGGTTCCTTCTCAAGGCGCAGGGTTGTTTGAACGCCCTCCATCACCGAAAGCTCAAAGTCTTCCGGGATCACCAGAGTTCGGACGGTGTCGGCGGCCTTGGCCTCGAGAGGGTCCTGAAAGACCATGCCAAACCTGTCGTCCTTCAATTCATCGATCAAACGCTCTGAGAGTGCACTGCCGTCCAGGTCAAGAATTGTCAAACCGACTCTGCCATCGACCGGGTTTGAGCCCGATCCCCCGCCAAACACAAGCCCAAAAAACGTAGCGAATACGACGGGAAGGATGAACATCCACATCACCGCCGACCTGTCTTTCAGGGTTATTCGAAGGTCATGGATCGCGATCTTCAGGATATTGCTCATCAGATCAGCCCTCCCGCCATTCGGCGTCGAAGTGCAGCAGCGCCGAGCCCCAGGAAGATCACACCTGTACCACCCAACACCAGCAGGTTGGTCGAGACAGCTGCAATGTCCGCCCCGTGCTGCATGGCCTTCTGAAAGCCGTCGACCGCCCAGAAGACTGGGGTCATTTTCGCCAGAGGCCGGAGAAAGTCAGGAAACTGGGAGATGGGAACAAAGGCTCCCCCGATCAGACACCACACCGTGATGACGATCGTCGAGAGGGTGTCAGCCTGGCGTTCCGTGCCGACCAGACTGGAGATCAAGACCAGGGCGCCGGCAGCGGCCAGCGAAGCCGTCAGAACCAGTGCGACGGTTGTCGAGACCGGTCCCCAATTGACGCCGGCGGCGATACCGAACGCTACCAAAAAGAAGAATCCGAGAGTGGATATAAGCAGTACGGAAAGGCATTTTCCAAGGATGTAGTCCGACGGGGACACAGGGGCGGTCAGCAGGTGGCGTACCAGGCCACTCTCCCGATCATGCAGGATGTCCCTGGTTGCGCTTTGGGCCAGAAACAATATTCCCATCATCGAGAGTCCCGGCAAGAAGAAACCCAAAATGCCGTTTCCACCGTTCTCGCTCTCTTCGGTGGTTTCCGGAGTCACGGTGCTTGTTACCAGATCGATCACCGGCGGGAGGACCCATTTATCGAGACTTTGCAATTTTTGATTGACGCCTGACGCCACGCTTCCGACGGCGAGATCCGAAGGGAACCCGGTGTTCGTGATCAGGTTCCCAATGGTTGCCAACTCCGTTCTGAAGACGCGTGAGCCCTGGGAGAGAATCTCTGCGCCAATTCGACCCCCTTCTTCAACGACCTGGGGAAGAAAGCGCTCAGCGGGGTTTTTGACGATGGAAACTACGGCGGGTTCACCGTCAAGGTAGGCTTGAGCGAAGCCAGCCGGAATGTGGACCAACGCCGAGGCCTCTCCTCGTTCCATCATCTCAAAGCCCTCGTCGCCGACCGGGACCAGATCCAGGCGCCGGTCCATGTCCGGGCTGGAGCCGGCGCCGCCGAGCAGGCTGGAGACCAGGCCCTGATCTTCGTCGTAGACCAGAACCCGAATAGAGATCTCCGAAACCGAGCCGCCACCGAAAACCAACGCAAAAATTCCAGCCATCATCAGGGGCAAAGCAAATAGGAGGCCTGTCCGAATAGGATTGCGGACCATGCGCCGAAGGTCTCTGAGAACAATCTTGAGGGGTGCCATCAGTCTCTCAACTCTCTCCCGGTCAAGCTGATGAAAACACTCTGGAGATTCGGCTTCTGGATCGAAACGTCATCGATCGGGAGACCGGATTCCAGGACCTGCGGCAGGACCTTGAGAAGGCCCGGCCCTTTGGCCTCGATTCCGGCCAAAACCGTTCCACCCTCGACTCGAATCAGGCGGAGTCCCGGAAGAGCGGACAGCTTCTGAGCGGCCGCGGTTTCGTCGAAACCGCCAATGATCTTGAGCATTTCGCTTTCACCTGACTGGCGAGTCAAGGCATCGAGCGTGCCGACCGTGAGGATCTGTCCGTGATCGATGATGGCGATCCGATCACACAGCTCCTGGGCTTCTTCCATGTAGTGGGTTGTGTACAAGACGGTCGTGCCGGCCTTGGCGACCTCGCGGACGATATCGAGAATCGCGAGCCTTGCCTGAGGATCGATACCGACGGTCGGTTCGTCGAGCAGCAGGTATTTCGGACGGTGCAAGAGTCCCATGCAGAGATTGAGGCGGCGCTTCATTCCACCGGAGAATGCCTTGACCGGATCACGCGCCCGGTCCTCGAGGCCGACCCGCTCCAGGGCCTCGTGAACCGAGTTCTTGAGACCGGCGCCCCGGAGCCCATGCAGTGACCCCCAGAACTCCAGATTGTCCCTTGCTGTCAGGTCTTCATAGACGGCGATCTCCTGGGGGACGACTCCAAGCAGGCGTTTGACCTTCTTGGGTTCCACCCAGATGTTCAGACCGTCAAAGGTGATGCGGCCGCTATCCGGTTTCAGGACGCCGGAAACCATCGAAATCGTTGTTGTCTTCCCGGCGCCGTTGGGCCCCAACAGCCCGAAGATCTGGCCGTCGTGGATCTCGAGGTCTATCCCGTCTACCGCCTTGATTTCACCGTAGTGCTTTTGCAATCCTTCGATTGTGATCATCGATCCTCCGTGAGCAACGAAAATGAATATACGAACTTGATCGGATTGGGTTCAAGGGCCGGTTTTCGAACGGAGACCCGTGGCCGCCTCGATGAATGCCAGACCAAAATGGAGCAGCCCGAAGGCGCTGATCATGCCCTTGACTGCCGGATGACCCAGAAAGGAGGCCAGGGGTACGGGCAGCCGCATGACCAACATTGTCCAGATCTCGGTCCAGGGCGCCAACAAAAAGAAGAGACCTGCATAGGACAGATAGGTCGCATAGAGGAGCAGCAGGAGAAATCGAGAAAGGACCACTGTGCGCATTGTAGCTAAACCCGGCGAAGCCAGAAACACGAATGAACCGCAAAGACCACTAAGAACGCGAAGGAAAGCGGAAATGAAGGAAGGAAGGATTGTAAAGTGTTTTTGTCCACCCCCTGGGCAGGAATCGAGATCTGGTACTTTGGACGCCATGGCGTTAAGAATTCTCTGGGCTTCACCCTTGCCGCCGGTTCGATCGGGCGTCAGTGATTACGCGGTCGAGATGCTGCGTCCGCTGAGCCGCATGGCCGACGTCAGAATCCTGACACCGCCGGATTCCGAAGGGGTTCCGGACCTTCCTCGTGACCTTGTTCATCACCTCGTACCTCTCGAAACCGCGCCGGATCCCGATGAGGTCGCTGTGGTTCATTTTGGGAACAACCCCTACCACCGGTGGATTTTGGAGTGGTGCCGCGGCCGTCGCATGGTCGCTGTCGTGCATGACCTGGTTCTCCATCACCTCCTGGTAAACCAGTCTCTGGACGATGGTTCGAACCCAGAGGCGTTCAGGGCTGCCATGCAAACCGCGCACGGGGACTCCGGGGTGGCGTTGGCCGAGGCGCGTGCTTTCGGATTGACGGGCCACCTGGACCCGTTCCTCTTCCCGGCGCTCAAGGCTCTTCTCGGTGATTCTGAGGCCCTGATCAGTCACTCGGAATTTGGGCGAACCCGGTTGAAGCAGGATTTCCCTGGGCGACCGGTGCTGCAGATGGGTCTCCCGGTGGCTGACCCCGGCCACCAGGACCGCTCGAAAATCAGGGAAATGCTGGGAATCTCCGATGGTGAGATCTTGATGATGCACCTGGGTTTTCTAACCCCTGAAAAGGGCCTTGGTGCAATTCTGGGCGGTCTGGCGGCTGCCCGTTCGGGCGGGGTCAACGCCAGACTGGTGTTGGTGGGGGAGGAGGCAGGGGGTGGCGAAGTGAGGGCCGCCGCCGAGAGTCTCGGGGTCGGAGGGAATTCCACGCTGCAGTGTTTGCGACGCTGTTTGAGGCTCATCCGGCCCGCCACAGGCGCCGAGGAGCGAGAGCAGAGTGAGCAGTGCGATTGCACGTAACGAGTTCATGCGCGAAGGATACCCGTTTTTGGTAAAGTTTCCGCTGCCTTACGGGTCCGGGGGTCCCATATGCGGGGGTTTATCGAAGAACTTCGATATCGCAACGTCATCCGCGTTGCGATTGCCTATGTGGTCGTCGGCTGGCTGATCGCACAAGTCACCGACCTGATCGTCGATGCGTTCAACTGGCCGGACACGTTCCTGCAAATGGTCATCGTACTGCTCGTGCTGGGCTTCCCGGAGGACCAGGCATTCATGCGCGACATCGCGGAGCGCAAGCGTCTCGTCCTCGAGGAAGGCATCGCATCCGTCATCGGTCGCTCGGTGGCGGTACGCTGCGTGGTGACCAATCTGGAGCTCGTCGAGCCCGTCGACTCCGGCGAAGGTGATCTCGTCTCGCAGGCGAAGCGCATCTTCGACGGGGAGCTGGCCGGGGTCGAGGACGTCGACTAGGACTCAGAAGGAGAACAAGCGTGGGCATGGGCAACCTGGCCAAGATGGCCCAGCAGATGCAGGCTGATATGGCACGGGCACAGCAGGAGCTGGAAGAGCTGCGTGTCGAGGGCACGGCCGGTGGCGGCGTCGTCAAGGCCGTCGTGACCGGCAAGATGGATATCGTCTCGGTGACCATCGACCCGGAGGTCGTGGGCCCTGACGACCTCGAGGACCTGCAGGACCTCGTGGTGGCTGCCGCCGCCGACGCGCAGACCAATGCCAAGGCCGCGGCCGAGGAGAAGATG
>JBDLIO010000206.1:0-5399 GCA_039714865.1 Acidobacteriota bacterium
GGGATTGAAAAAAAGGACGGAGGTGATTACAATGTGATTACATGGAGGGATTCATGGCTCGGTTAGTGCAAATTGGAAATTCTCGGGGAATACGAATCCCGAAACCACTGATCGAGGGCGCAGATCTCGAAGACTGTGAACTCGAACTGAAGATCGTTTCCGAAGGACTGCTCGTGAAACCGGCAACGACAAGGCGGCACGGCTGGAAGAAGGCCTTTGACGTCATGCACGACCACGGTGACGATGCAATGGTAATGGCTGCCGAACCACCGACCTCTTTTGATCACGAGGACTGGGAGTGGTAAAGCAATTCGAGGTCCACCTTGTGCAGTTGGAGCCGACTCGAGGGTCGGAGATCCGCAAGACTCGCCCATGTCTCGTCATTTCGCCTGACGAGATGCATCGCCTGCGTACGGTGATCATCGCTCCGATGACCACCAAGGGGAAAGCCTACCCCAGCCGCGTGCCGGTCGAATTCCAGGGGAAAAACGGCTTCATTGTGCTCGACCAGATTCGAACTGTTGATCGAGGACGATTGGTCAGGAAACTCGGCCGAATCGACGATCCAACCGCCACAGCCGTTCTCGCCGTACTGCAGGAATTGTTTTCGCCCTGACCAAAACCCCACGGCGCGAAGCGCCAATCGCAATGAATGGTCGGATTGGCCCTCACTCCCTTTGGCCAAACCGAGAACACCATGGGCCAATACGATCCACGATCATTGCGTCAGGGGGCTCGTCAGAATTCTTTCGTGACGATCGACGTCTTGCCGCTGATCTGATCCTTGACCCCGACGAATACTGTCTGCTTGCCACCCTCAATTTCAACCGTTACCTTGTAACTGAAGAACCCGGTGGTCGCGGCCTTGTGAAACTGGTCAGTCGGCACAGTGATCGGCTGAACGTGGCTGGAAATCGGGCTCTGGTTACCGGTCTGGTCTTTGCCGAAAAGCGTGATCAGCACCTTGCCCCAGAAGACATCCCCCCGGGGCACCATGTCCAGACGCCCTATCGGAATCTTGACGACAAAGGGAACTTGCACCCTCTTCGCCCCTGCTGCCCCCAACCGAAAACGCGAATCCGAATCACCAATATCGACCAAGATACCCAGAGGGTTGGCGTCACCACCGAACAGCATCGCCGACCGCATGCCTTCGGCCTCACGGGCCGAGGCCGTCCGGTCAACATACCGCTTGCGGTAGATCAATTGATAGTTCGGGTAGCCGGGAAGATCGACTTCGATATCGTAGGTCCTGCCGTCACCACCGTGCGGGGCGGCATAGGCAATCGAATACCAATGCCCCAGCTGATCCGCAACACCACCCAAGGCCGCCTGCATATCACTGAAGAAGAACGCCTTCCCCCCGGTGAGATCGGCTGCGGAAACCAACATGTTCTTTCGCGCCCTGCCAAGCCAATTCCCCAGGTTCTCAGTCTCTGCCTTGGCGTCACCGCCGCCACCAGCACCACCTTCGGGCCCCTCGCCACCCGATGTATTGACCCCACCGGCGATCCCCTGCTCGCCAAATCCCTGCACTTCATCCCCTGCAAACTCCTGTGAAGCATCACCCGGCCCACCGACGTCGATGCCCGAGGAGTCTGCGATAAACAGCGTGAAACCAAGGTCGGCCGCATCGAGAGCCACCTTGTTCCAGAGATCCTGGGCCGGGTAGGCGACATCACCGTAGAAAAAGTCCACCCCTGCAACCGACGGAGACCAACTGGTCGCAGGCTGACCCGGCGTAAAGGCAATCACGGCCCTGCGGCCTTCGGCTCTGGCGAACCGGGCCATCGTCGCCGACAGGGCATCCCTGACGCGGACCACCCTCCGCTCCAGTTCGAACATATACTCGCGGTTGCGGTGCCGCCTCTCGTAGAAGTTACTGTCCCGTTCGCCCGAAGGCTGCTGGCCGGACAGCGCCTCTGTGAAAGCGACCGTCTGGTCAACGCCCCGAGTCCGGATGCCCGCAACCTCTCCGAGAGCCCGCCCAATTCGACGTCGATCCCGGCTCCGGTCGAGATGGGTCCTCAAAGTGCCGTCGAAGGAGACGATCGAGACTTCCTCGTCGGGGCCGACGCCTTGGCCGTAGGCCTGGCGCACCGCTTTGACGGCACGGTCACGATCGGATTTCTTCATCAAATAGAGGTCGAAGAAATAGACCAGCTGGCGTGTGTGGGCCGCCCGATCCGCAGCGGGCGCATTCGACCGGGTTATCGCCTTGGAACCCGGCTCTCCGACCTCATAGAAATTGGTGATGTCCAAGGCCTCGCCGCCCTCAAACACCCTGAAATCCGAGACCGTCAGCCCGGCAATCGCTTGTCCGGTTTCCTTGTCGATCACACTCACCGGTATCTCGATCACGTTGACGGAAGCCTCACCGCGGAACTTCTTCACCTCATCGGCCGATGCCGGTGCGACCAAAGCAACCGCCAGCAACCCCACCACGCCCCTTATCCAAATCAGTCTCATCATCGTCAACTCCTGGTTCTTGTACGAGGCTCATATCGGTTCGTTGCAGAGGGCGGTCTGGAGGCGGTCTGGACCCACTCCACGGGCGGACACGGGGGTCCGCCCCTACAGTTGCACGCCCCTGGACCCTCTCTACTGGGTATCCTTCAACACCCGCTCTCGGATGGAGCGGAGAAACTCGGCCTCGTCCTCGGTGAGGCCTTCCGGTCCTTCGATGCTCAACTTGTGGCGCACCCGGTCGAACCGTTGGGCCTCTTCCGGACTCAGCTGCAGTCCTCCGCCCTCACCGCTATCCCCCTGAGCCGACGGGCCGAATCTCCCCCGCAGGGCGAACCACCAGAAGAGAAAACCGCACAAAGCGCCTCCGAGGTGGGCGCCGTGCCCGATCGGCAATCCGCCTCCCTGGCCCTGAGCCACGAGCCCCCACAGGTCCAACCCGACGAAGAACAGGGCCCCCGCCAGAGCCGGAACCGGGACGATGCCGAAGACCAGCAGACGGGCCTTTGGAAAGAGGAGCGCATAGGTCAGCAAGAGCGCGGAAACCGCTCCGGATGCGCCGAGGGCAGGCACCGAGGCCCTGCCCATGCCCCACGACACCACGCAGTGTGCAACGGATGCCACGATACCCGAGGTCAGATAGAAGGTCAGAAAGACACGCCATCCCAACAGCCGTTCCAAGACCGAACCGAAACTCCAGAGAACCACCATGTTGATGGCGATGTGCCATAGTTCCGAGTGGGAGAAGGCCGCCGTCAGCAGGGTCCAAATATAACCGTGCTCCAGATGAACCCAGCTGACCAGGAAGTTGGTGACCATGAAGCCTTCGAAGGCCTGCGACCATCGAGCCGCCTGCCAGGCCAGAAAGACCAGAATATTGATCACAACCACTGCGGGCACCACCCGCAACGGTCGGCTCATCCAGTCAGGCATGGGCGCCGGGAGACGGGAACGGAGGCGGTTCATACGGACGGGCTCAGCGGTTGTCGTCGTCGTGGTGTATTGATCCATGGTCTGGGACAGTACTGGGAAATGGTCGTCCCTGCAAGAACTGAGTTCGTTGAACGAAGGATGAGGAACCAAAAGGAAGCCACCGCATTATCCCCGAGCCCGAGTCCGTTCCCGTTATCGTTCCCGATATGGGTTTATCAGTGCTCCATTGAACCGGGTTCAGGAAACCGTTCGTCTGGATTCTCCAGTTGCGGTTGAACCCGTAGAAAGTCGGCAGGGGTAACGGGAACGGGCTCGGGCAAACCCCACGGTATGCAATCTCCAAGGCGCTATAATAGTCCCCATGCCTACATCAGTGACCGTCAAGGTGTATTTCGAGGCCGCCCACCGGCTCCACAATCCTGCAGAATCCGACAGCTGGAACCGGGAGACCTACGGCAAGTGCAACAATCCCCACGGTCACGGCCACAACTACGTGCTTGAGGTCACGGTTCTGGGTCCGGTCGATCCGACCATCGGCTACTTGATCGACATGAAAATACTCAAGGATATCCTTCGGGAGCGCATCATCGATGAAGTCGACCACCGATTCCTCAACATCGAAGTCCCGTGGCTCGAGGGCGTCATTCCCAGCGCCGAAAACCTCGCGGAAGCTTTCTTCGATCGGGTTGCCGACCGTCTTCCCGACCATCTCGTCCTATTAAAAGTTACCGTGCACGAAACTGATAGAAACAGCGCAACATATTGGGCTGACGATCTCGCCTGATCCGGCAGGAACAAAAACAGACTCGAATCACGAAGATACACAGCTCAAAAAGGGAGGGGATGAACCCCTCCCAAATCAATCTGAATTGAGCGAAAGGCTAGGCCGAAACCGCCCCGGCATCTTTCTCCTTGAGTACGGGTTCGAGACCCTCCCACAGCTGTTTGTCCGCGACCATCAGGGTCGACAGGTAGACCAGCGCCTCATGGTCGTGCGCCTTGAGCAGATCTCTACCGGCCTTCTCGACCTTGTCCTTTGCCGGCGGTTCTGCGGCTTCCGGAAGATTGAGAACGCCGTCTTCGTGGGGCACGCCCACGGAGTCGAGGAACTCAACCATCAACGGGCGGCGCTCGCCCATATGGAGGTAGAAGAGAAACTGAAAAAGCAGGGTATCCGGCATCTCCGGCGCCATGCGCACCAGGCGGGCCGCCAACTTTTCGGCGGGAAGTTTCCGCAGGGCGTGCGGCCGGAACTTGAGTTCCTTGGCCAAGGTGGTTTCCAAGACGGTCCGCGCTTCGTGGTCGGCATCCCGCCAAAGGATCTGCGCAGCCAGTCGGCGTTCGTCCTCGGTCATCAAATCCCACACCGCGTAGGGCCCATCCTGATCCAGTGCTTCAAACAACGTTTTCTCGCTCATGATGTCTCCGATCATTACCAGTCTACAGCAGGTACTTCGCGTCTTCGATAACCGGGACCCGGCGCCCGTCGGGGTGCACGAGTACGGCATGCTCCACCTGGATCGCATTGCCCTCGGCGTAGACGATATCCTGGTGAATCACGGTCTCGGGACTTTCGAAGTCCTCGACGCCGACAACCCCGCCCAGGTGGTCTGACCGTCCGAAGGCCCAGTGGAACCCTGCCTTTTCGTCTTCGAGCACACAGCCCGTGACCTCGGCCTTGTCGTTGACCCCGAAGGCAACCTCGGCGATGTTGGCTCGAGCCGGGTCCTCATCGAAGAAAGCGCCGTAGCGCTCTGCCAACGGGCCGTCACCCTCAACCATCACCACCTGGTTGGCGGCAACGTGAAAAAGGACCATCTCGTCATCCTCCATCACAGGAATCGTACCCGCAGTCCACGAGGGCACCGCTTCCAGTTCACCCTCGTAGGGCACGACGAAGGGCTCCCCGGAGGGCAGATTGATGATCCGATCACCCTCCTTGCCCCGCGGCAGGAAGCCGTCGTCCTTTTCAGGAGTCCGGTGCCGTAGATCAAAGAGAC
>JBDLIO010000207.1:0-5398 GCA_039714865.1 Acidobacteriota bacterium
TGGTTTCCCGCGATATTAGGCGCCTACATGGTGATCACCCTGCTGTACTCGACCTTGCTCAAACAACTGGTCTTCGTCGATGTTCTGGTCGTCGCCCTTGGGTTCGTTCTGCGGGTCGTGGGGGGGGCGGTCGCAATCGATGTCCCGGTCTCTCGTTGGATCCTGCTGTGCGCCTATCTGCTGGCCTTGTACCTTGCGTTGGGCAAACGGAGATCGGAACTGGTTCTGTTGGGCGAGGAGGCGGGCAATCACCGGGTCGTCCTGGGTCACTACACGTTGCCGATGGTTGATCAGGCGATCTCGGTCGTGCTGGGGGCGACCGTGCTGGCCTACACCCTCTACACCGTTGCGCCGGACACCGTGGCCAAGGTCGGGTCCGAAGGCCTGATGGCGACCGTTCCGGTTGTACTTTACGGCCTCTTTCGCTACCTCTATCTGCTGCACCGGCACGAGTTGGGAGGCAGCCCGACCAAGGCACTGTTGACCGACAGGCCGCTTCTGGCCTGCGTGCTCCTGTGGCTGGGAGTAGCGACGATAGTCATGCGGATGGGGTGAAGCGTCAAAGAGTCGAAGAGGTCGAAAGGGTCGAAAAGGTCGAAAAGGTCGAAAAGGTCGAAAAGGTCGCACACGGAGAATGGCCCGTGGCCGCAAACAAATCGGGAGTGACAGACGCAGCGTAGACCCCCCAACGCTCAACGTCCAACGTCCAACGTCCAACGCTCAACGTTTAACTTTGAACTTCGCGCCCGAGGGCGCTTGAAAATGGGGCAGTAGCGGTCGATGCTGAGGAGTGGACGATGAATTCGATACTCGCGCCCGCAGACACCCGACATCCTTCGCACCGTGCCTCGCCGCTCCAATAAATCGGTGACCAAACACGCGTACTTCAACGTTGGATGTTGAACGTTGAACGTTCTCTATCCTCCCGGCACTTCGCCTTTGGGGACTCTCAGGCCGGGCACGAGATGGCGTTCAGGGATGACGGCGATGGCTCGCGGTCTGACCGGACAGACTTGTTCGCACAGGCCGCACCCGGTGCATGCGCCGCTGCCCACAAGGGGTTTGCCGCCTATCATCATCAGGGCGGCGTGGGGGTAGGGACAGGCCTGAAAACAAAGGTCGCAAATCTGCCCCTTGAAGGTAATGCAGGTTGTCGGGTTGACCCGGGCGATGCCGATCCTGATCTTTTCCGGGCTCTCCGGTTTGATCAGAGCGCCCTCCGGGCAGGCCGGTGCGCAGGGGATGTCCGTGCACATCAAGCAGGGCTGGTGCAAAGCCTCTATTGCCGGTATGACCTTCCCGTCGGCGTCCTCGATCTTGAAGATGGCGCCGGGAGGACAGGCCGCGATGCAGTCGTCACATCCGGTGCATTTCTCGAGGAAATCCTCGTCGGGGAGCAGGGCCCCCGGCGGCCGGAGGAAAATCCTGGGTGGTTTCTCGGTGGTTGTTCGAGAGGCGGCGGCCGCCTCCTTGGCGGCGTCAAACCACGACGTGAAGAATTCTCGTCTGGAACGGTTCACGGTCGGTCCTCCTGGGCCCCTCGAGGAACAGGTATCTCGGACCATGGCGCCGGCTCGTCGATGGTGATCAAATCGACGCCGGCCAGGGCCGCCGAGACCAGGGAGTCGACGTCCAGCGCCTCTTCGGCCCTGGTGAGTTCCCCGTGGTTGGACTTGGTGGCCGGGCGCTCGGGGACCAGAAAGGAACAGCAGTCGAAGTGGGGGAGGATCGAGGTCTCGAAGGATCCCATGCGGCGCGCAGTGTTGATGATCTCTTGTTTGTCCAGGGTGATCAACGGTCTGAAAACCGGAATCTTGGCAATGGCCTGGACCGCGGCGAGGTTCTCGATCGTCTGAGAGGCGACCTGCCCCAGACTCTCCCCGGTGACCAGTGCCCGTGCCTTGAATCGTGAGGCCAGACGTTGAGAGATTCGGACCATGAACCGCCGATAGAGCAGTACTCTCAGGCGGGCGGGACAGTTGGCCACGATCTGTTCCTGGATCGGCAGCAACGGCACCATCGCCAGTCGGCACCGTCCCTGGTACCGGGCCAGGATCCGAGCCAGGTCCACGACTTTTTCCAGGCTGGCGGGGTCGGTGCGCGGGACCGAATGAAAGTGCACGAAATCCAGACGCACGCCTCGCTTCATCATCTGGTAGGCGGCAACAGGGGAGTCAATGCCGCCGGAGAGCATGCAGGTCGCCCTGCCGCCCGAACCCGACGGCAGGCCGCCCGGGCCGGCGACGCGTCGGGTCCAGAGGTAGAGTCCGTCCCGATCGATGAGGAGATGAAGCGTCAGGTCCGGATGTGTCAGATCGACCTTCCAGCCCGTTAGTGCCACAACTTCGCCGCCGATCTCCCGTTCCATCTCTGTTGAGGTCTTCGGAAAGGTCTTGTCCGAGCGCAGGCATCGAACCGCAAAGGACGAAGGAGCCAACTCCTTGAGACGTTGTGGCAGAGCGGCGACAACATCCTCCGTCGTATGACCGACATTTTCGACGGGCATGATAGAGGCGATGCCGAAAACCGTGGCCAGACGCCTGGCCGCCTCCTGAAAGGGAACCGGTTCCGAAAAGGTCACAAGGACACGCCATGCCGGCCGTTCGACCCGCTCCAGGGAGAGATCTTTGAGGGCTCGCCTGACATTTTCAGTGATTTTCTGCTCAAACCACTTGCGGTTTTTTCCCTTGAGGCTGACCTCGTTGGTCGTCGCGAGGATCTTGGTCACAGTCTCCATGAGCGGACGATAGCATGCTGGGAAGCCGGGAGGCTAGGAAGCTGGGACGCAGGGAGGGAGCGCATGGTTTCACCAGCTTGGACGCTGGGAAACAGGAAGGGAGCGCACGACTCCGTTCGTGCCTTGTGGTGTTGAAAGAAACCGAGTTCGCAAAGGTCACGATGCGATTCGGAGACCTGCGCTCCATCAAACCACTCGGACGGTGCGCAATATCCCCAGCCTTCCAGACTCCTCGGGCTCCCGCCTCCTGGCGTCCTAGCGTCCTGGCGTTCAAGCCGTCAAAAAACCCCGGCGGTCAGACCGCCGGGGTCGGTTCTTCGTCCGGTCCGCTTTGTCAGCCTCAGTTGAGGTTGCGGAGGGCCTTCCCGGGTTTGAATCGGATAGTCTTCCCGGGCGGGATTTCAACTTCACGACCTGTCTTGGGGTTACGTCCGATGCCGCGCTTGCGGTCCTTGACCTGGAAAACGCCGAAACCGCGAAGTTCGATGCGGTCACCCTCGATCAGGGCTTCCTTGATGCCTTCGAAGAGGGCGTTGACCGCTTCGATGGCTTCGGGTTTCTTGAGATCGGCAGTATCCATCACTTTTTCGACCAGGTCCGCTTTAATCATCCCCAACCCCTCCGTAAGAGCATCAGAACCGGCAACATACAACCATGTAGGTCGACTGTCAAGCCAATCTCTCAGAATGGCGGTTCGTTGGCGTCATTGCCATACCCGCCGGGGCCCGGACCGGAGTCCGAAGGCCCCGAGTCGGGACTTTGGTGGCCGCCGCCACCGTTGCCCCCGGAACCCCCGCCGGACTGTTTCGGGCCGACGAACTGAATCTCTCGTGCGTTGATTTCGGTGAAATACTTTTTCACACCGTCTTTTTCGTAGGTGTCGTAGCGGATGCTGCCTTCGACGTAGAGTTGGGTGCCTTTTCTGACCCACTTCTCACAGAACTCCGCCAGATAGGCCCAGGCAATGATGTTGTGCCATTCCGTACGTGGATTTCCGTCCTGGTCCTTGGACCGGTGGTCCGTGGTTGCCAGAGAAAATTTCGCGAGGCGAGTTCCCGACGAAAGCGTGCGCACTTCAGGATCTCGTCCGACGTTACCGACGAGGATTACTTTATTGACTCCCATGATGTCTCCTTGTGTGTTCCCGCGTGGACGGGAAACAATCATATCACCGCACGGAGCCGAGAAAAGGAGCGTTCCTCAGAAAAATCAGCTCCCGTGGGTCCCAGCTGTCCAGCCCCAAGCCTTCCAGCTTCCGTTACAATCTCGGGGTGACCGAAAAGGTACTTCTTCGACATGCGACCCGAATGGCCGTGGTGACGATGGTTTCCAGGTTGACCGGGTGGATTCGTGACAAGGCGCTGTTCTGGGTCCTTGGGGCGAGCGATCTCAACGACGCTTTCAGAGTGGCCTTCCGGATCCCCAACGCATTTCGGGCCCTGCTGGCCGAAGGAGCACTTCACGCTGCGTTCGTGCCTGCTCTCTCGCGCCTGGCCGGCAAGGAAGAGGCACGTCGAGAGGCTCAGGAACTGATCTGCGGCCTTCTGGCCGTCCTCCTGGTGATTCTGGCGACGATCGTCGGCCTTGGCATGGTATTCGCCCCTCTGCTGGTACGGGTCTTTGCTCAAGGGTACGCGGAGATTCCCGGCAAGCTGGAACTGACGGTTCTCATGACTCGCGTGATGTTTCCCTACCTGGGCTTCATATCGGTCGCCGCACTGTTGCAGGGCGTTCTCAACTCCCACGAGAAATTCCTGCTGCCGGCGGCCACGCCGATCTTCTTCAACCTGACGCTCGCCGGGTTTGCCGTTTTCTTCGCCGCCGGTTCGGATTCAGTCGCTCTTTGGCTGGGGGGGGGCGTTTTGATCGGCGGCGCACTGCAGGCCGCGATCCAGTGGCCGGCTGTTCGATCGTTGGGCTTCAGACTGCGCCCTTTGTGGGCAGGGGTCCGGGACCCGGCGGTTCGGCGTGTCTTGATCTTGATGCTGCCGGGCATCCCCGTCCTGGGCATCTCTCAGCTCAATCAACTGATTTCGACCCGGTTCGCGTCATTTTTGGGTGAAGGCGGCGTCAGCATCCTGTCCGGCGCCTACCGTGTGACCGAGTTGATGTTCGGTGGGCTGGTCGTTCAGATGACGACGGTGCTGTTGCCGGTGTTGTCTCGCCAACTGAAGCAGGAACCGGAGGAGGCGCCGAAGACGCTGCTGGATACCATCGGTCTGGTGAGTTTCGTCACCCTGCCGACCGCTGTCTTTCTGCTGGTCAGTGCTGTGCCGGTGATCGGCCTCGCCTTCGGTGGTGGGCGCTTTGGGCCGGATGCTGTGGCGGTGACCGGGGCGACTCTGGCGGCCTATGCTTTCTCCCTGGTCGGTCTGGGTCAGGCAAAGGTGATGGCCAGTGCCTTCTTTGCCCAACGCAACACCAAGACCCCGATGTGGTGCAGCTTGGCTTCCCTGGGTGTGTTCACAGCAGGGTGTTTCGCACTGGTTGGTCCGATGGGAGCGCCCGGGATCGGGTTGGCCAATACGATCGCAGTCTGTTCGTATGCCGTGATTCTGAGTGTCGTGTACGGCATTCTCTTCGGTTTTGGCGGTATGTCGTTCACTCCGCTGATGATCTCGGTCGGTCGGCAACTGGTCGGATGCGGCGCGCTGTTCGTGG
>JBDLIO010000208.1:0-5391 GCA_039714865.1 Acidobacteriota bacterium
TGGGTTCGAGGCAGTCCGGGTCGTCATTGGAGGGGCTGTTGACGCGCTTGCTGACCGGTATGGCTTCCATTTCGTCAGGAGGACTCGGGGTGAAGAGGGTCTCCCGGCGGACTGGAGACAGGGGCGAGGCGGCGAGCCATTCCTCCCAGAATTCCGGGGCCAGAATGACGGGCATGCGATCGTGGATCGGTGCGGCGACCGGGTTGGGTGATGTCGTCAGGATCGTGAAGCTGTCGACGGCTTCCCCCGGACCCTGCTGCCACCTTTCCCAAATTCCCCCGAAGGCGAACGGCCTGTGGTCGGAAAACCTGATATGGAACGGCTGCTTGCCGTCTGCAGTCTTGGCCCATTCGTAGAACCCATCGGCGGGGACCAGGCATCGACGGTCGGCCAAGGCTCGTTTGAACGACGGCTTCTCCGCAGCCGTTTCCGAACGTGCATTGATCATTCGGGCCCCGATCTTGAGGTCCTTCGCCCAGGGCGGGATCAGACCCCATCGGCAGGGCGCCCACTCCCTGTTCCCGTCGCCGTCCGACCTGACGATGGGCACGACCTGAGTCGGGGCGATGTTGAATCGCGGCCGGTGGCCCGTGGGTTCGTCCATGTCGAAGAGGCCGGCCAAGACCGACGCTGAAACCGTCATGGTGAATCGTCCGCACATGGGTTGAGTTTAGCCTGTTCCCATCCGAAGAGTCCGGAGGGGGACTAGCCTGATCGGCGGCCTACGGCGTCGGCCGAGATTCGGTTGCTGAGGCGTTCGCCGGGGATTGCCACCTTTGACGTTGTCCGCAACTGCACTCACGCCGGGAGGTTACCTTGGGGACAACATCAAAAATGGCACGTCCCGTTGGAGGTGTGGGCGCTCTTGAGATTGAGCGTCGGCTGAAGAATTTCTGTTCTTACCGGCACACGAAACCCCAAACCACGAAGGCCGGGAAAGACGCCAGGCTGGCGACCATGACACAGGCGCCGGCCAGGTCGAGGTCGCCTCCCATTTCTTGTGCGACCGCGGTCGATGCGATCGCAGTCGGAGTGGCCAACAGAAAGATCCCGACCAATCGCGGCACACCGTCGACGTGGAGGAGGTGCATCAAGATCAGACCGATTGCCGGGGCCAGAGCCAGTTTAAGGACTGCGGAGACCGCGACCGCCTCGGTGCTCCTGCGCAATGTGCGCGAGCCCATCTGGGCGCCCAGGGCCAGCAGTGCCCCCGGCATGGCGATGTTGCCCAGAAGATGCAGGAAATTGTCCAGCCAGGTCCACGGCGCCCAACCAATCCAGTTCCAAACCAGGCCGCCTGCGACCCCCAGGACCACCGGATTGAGCACGGCGGCCTTGAAGGCGCCCAACCCGGTGTGGTCACCGGCCTTGAGCAAGGCCGCCACTGCCAGGAGGTTCTGGAAGGGAATCAGGACCGCCGCAGTGACGGCCGCCAGAGTCAGTGCGGCTTCTCCGCCGGCCGCAAAGATCACGGGGAAACCGACAAATACCAGATTGCCGCGGACGGCGGCCTGCACGATGACGCCCAGGCGGGCCGGCCTCTCATGCCGGGCAAGGGCATAAAGAAGAGCAAGCAGCCCGGCGCCGGCTGTTGCGGCAATGACCGTACCGATCATCGCTCCGGCGTCGGCGGCAACCAGTTCGGCCCGCCCCAAGAGCCTGAGGAGCAGGGCCGGGATGGCGAACCAGAAGATGACGCGGTTGAGATCACGGACAAAGACCTCTCCGGCCCACCCGAGCCGCTTTGCAAGCGCCCCGAGGCCGATCAGCATGAAGACCGGGACGATTCCGGACAGGACTGCCATCAGACCGAGAAATACCGCGCGTCTGGGTGGTGGAAAACAAGAGCGGAAACTGTTGCTTCCGGATCCATCATGTCGCCTTCGGTCAGTTCAACTCCGATTTCCTCCGGCATCAGGGCGGCGAAGAGTTGCCTCTGACCTTTGAGGTCGGGGCAGGCAGGGTAGCCGAAGCTGAAACGCTTTCCGCGGTAGCGGCCCGCCAAACGGTCTCTTGTATTGGTTTCGGCGGTGTCGGGGAAGCCCCACTGTGTCCTGAGGCGCATGTGGAGCCACTCCGCGGCGGCTTCTGCCGTTTCAATGGCCAAGGATGCGAGAATATGGCTCTTGAGATACTCCCCGCGGTCCTTGAGCTGCGCTACCTGGGTCCGTATCCCCTGGCCTGCTGTGGTGACGAAAAGGGCGACATGGTCGTTGTCGAGAACGTAGTCGGTGATGCAGAGTCCGGAATCTCCGGCTTGGCGCGGCATGGTCCAGCGAGCCGTGACCTTTCTGCTGTCGGGATCCAGAAGGCAGAGGTCGTCACCGTCGGTCCGCACCGGGAAGAACCTCCACGCGGCTCGGGCTGTCATGCCTCCGCTGCGCGCATCTTCTTGAACCCTGTGCACGATCGAACGGAGCATGGCCAGTTTGGCGTCCCCCTCTTTCTCGAGTCGGCGAATCGACCCTTTCAACCCGAGGTGTTTTCCGTAGAGCATCTGGGGGTTGAGCAGGGTCCAGACCTCATCGAGGTCCAGTGCAGCAATATGACGCTCGAGGTCCGGGGGTTGGGGAGCGACGATCCTGCGACTGACCGCCGGCGGGTCCTTCGGGGATTGTGCCGGAAGCTCTTGTTTATCGGGCGTCTTTGCGCCCTGGTCTGCCCTGACAGCCTCGTTGATCTCGGTCTCCAGGCGCACGCGCTTGTCAACATCGGTGAGGCGATCGACGAGCTCGAGGGCGTGCATGGCGTCCCGGCCGTAGGTGCACAGGCCGTCATAGGCGCCGGCAATCTTGAGGTGGGTGAATCGACGCGTCAGGGCTGCGCCACCCACCAGGAGTGGTGTCGAGATTTCGGCGGCCCTGAGATCTTCGGCGGTCAGAATCATCTGGTGGGCGCTCTTGACCAGCAGGCCGGAGAGACCGATGACATCCGGCTGAAAATCGTCGGCCGCCTGGACAAGCCGTTCGTTGGTGACCCGGATTCCCAAATCCATGATCTCGAACCCGTTGTTCCCGAGCACGATGGAGACCAGGTTCTTGCCGATGTCGTGAACATCGCCCTTGACGGTGGCCAGCAGGACTTTGCCTCGGGAGGAGAAATCTGCCCGTTCCATATCAGGCTCGAGGAAAGAAACGGCAGCCTCCATGACCTCGGCGCTCTGGAGAACTTCGGCCACGATCAGCTGATTGTCGTTGAAAAGCCTACCGACCTCCGCCATGCCGTCCATCAGAGGGCCGTTGATAATGTCGAGGGGAAGAGGCCAACGTTCATCCTCGAGAGCTGCCGTCAGATCTTCCTCGACACAGGTCTTGTTGCCTTCGACCACGGCTCTTGACAGGCGTTGGGCGACGTCGAGACCGGCCCGGTCTTCGGTGCTCGTCTCCGCCGGTTTGCGTCCGCGGAAATACTCGGTGAAATCGGCAACGGCCTTTTCCCCAGCCGATTTTTCGCCGGGTTGGATTCCAAGGAGGGTTTCCGCCATGAAGCGTTCCTTCTCCGGAATTTCTGCATAGCGGGCCAATCGCTGGGTGTTGACGATGGCGGCGTCGAGCCCGGCCTTGGTGGCGCGGTAAAGAAAAACCGCGTTGAGCACCTCGCGACCGGCCGTCGGCAGTCCGAAGCCGACATTCGAGATGCCCAGCAGGGTGCGTGTGCCCGGGAATTCGGACTTGAGCCGGCCGAGGCCTGCAAGCGTCAGGCCGGCTGCGCCGAGGTACTGTTCATCGCCGGTCGCACACGGAAAGACCAGGGTGTCCCACCAGATATCCTCGGGTCGAAAGCCATGCTCATCGATCAGAATCCGAAAACTCCGTCGTGCGACCTCGAGCTTGCGTTCAATGGTGACGGCCATGCCCCTCTCGTCGATTGTGCCGACGATGAGCGCTGCGCCGTATGTGCGGGCGAGGTCGGCCACCCGGCCGAAGCGCTCCGGGCCGTCCTCAAGGTTGGTTGAATTGAGGACGGCCTTGCCTTGGCCATTCTTCAAGGCAGCTTCCATGACCTCCGGGTCGGTGGAGTCAATCATCAGGGGAACACGGATCCTTCGATTGAGACGCTGAAGGAAAGCGGTCATGCGTTCCTTCTCGTCAATCTCGGGGTCCTGAAGGCAGACGTCTATGATCTGGGCGCCTTTGAGAACCTGGGCTCTGCCGACCTCGGCGGCGCCGTCGAGGTCGTCCTCGGCGATCAGGCGTTTGAAAGCGCGGCTGCCGAGAACATTCGTACGTTCACCCACCAGAAGAGGCCGGTTTTGTTCGGTCAGTTCGACAGTTTGAAGACCCGAAACCATGCAGCGCTTGTGATCCGGAACCTGACGCGGCCGGCGGTCGTTCACCAGATTCGCAAGTGCGGCGACATGGTCTGCTGTCGTCCCGCAGCAGCCCCCGATGAGGTTGAGCCATCCCTGATCGAGGTAGTCGCCGAGGATCTTCGTGAAATCCTCAGGTCCCTGCAAGTAGCATCCGTTCTCGTCCGGAAGTCCGGCGTTGGGGACGCAGGCGGCCCGGGTTCGCGCGAGGTCCGAAATTGTGCGCAGGTCTTCCCGCATCAGATCCGGACCGGTGGCGCAGTTGAGACCGATGTAGAGAAGGTCGGCATGAGCGAGGGATACGACCACGGCCTCGGCGTCCTGGCCGCCCAGCATGGTTCCGTTGGTTTCGATGGTGACGGTCACTGCTACCGGAATCTGCCATCCAACCTGCTCAAAGGCCTTTGTGATGCCGAGCAGACCGGCCTTGGTATTGAGAAGGTCCTGACAGGTTTCGAGCACCAGGTAATCCGCTCCGCCGGCCACCAGTCCCAATGCCTGAATTCGAAAATAATCGAGCAACTGGTCAAAGGTGATGCCCCCCGTGACGGTGATGGCCTTCGTTGTCGGCCCCATCGAACCGCAGACGAAACGTGGGCGCTCCGGGGTCGAGTGACGAAGGCACGCTTTTCGGGCGATTTCGGCGGCCCGCCGGTTGAGGTCGAACGCCTCTGTTTCGAGTCCGTACTCGGCCAGGACCAATCCTGTGCCACCGAAGGAGTTGGTTTCCACAATGTCGGCGCCCGCTCTGAGGTAGGCATCGTGGACCCGATCAACAATATCGGGACGGGTGCGGCAGAGGATTTCGTTACAGCCTTCGAATGCCGGTCCCCCGAAATCCTCGGCTGTGAGACTGCACGCCTGAAGTGCGGTTCCCATCGCGCCGTCGAGCACCATGATTCGTTGACCGAAAGCGGAAAGAAGCCCGGCTCTCCGTTCCTCGAGATCGCCGGGGGGAGCAATCTCAGTGCCGAAGGGCGGGCTCGATGCCCGATCCGGGTGTAGGGCTGCTTTCATGGTGAAAGGCTACACCGTGGGGGCATGGGGGGCAATAGCGGGGGGTAAATGTCCAACGTCCAACG
>JBDLIO010000209.1:0-5391 GCA_039714865.1 Acidobacteriota bacterium
CCATCCTCATTCTGATCAGTCTCCTTGTTTCAGCTACGGCATTCGGGCAGCGAAAGAACTATGCCCGTGCTGCTGATGAGGCCTTTGAAGACCATAAATATGTTCTTGCCATTGAGCGGTACAAAAAGGCCCAGGGCAAGATAAAGAATAATAAGGCCGAAAAGGACCGTGTTTCTTTCCGGCTGGCTGAATGCTACCGCCTTACAGGAAACCCAAAAGCTGCCAAGGCACAGTACAAAAGGCTTCATAAGATTGGTTTTTCGAAGAAAGAACCGATCATCATGCTTCATTATGCCAACATTATGAAGTCATCGGGCTTTTATGATGAAGCCCTCGAATTCTATAATCTTTACGCGGAGGCGGAGCCTGAAGACCCGCGTGGCCCTGCCGGGGTCGAATCCATAGGCATGATGGAGGAATGGCTGGAGTATCCAAGCAAATACGAAGTGGAATACATCAAAAAGATCAGCAGCCGGCAATCGGATTTCTGTCCGACATACATGAGCGATAATTTCAATGAGCTGATATTTACTTCCACCCGTGAAGGGGCCACAGGTAAAAATACAGACGAATGGACCGACATGAATTTCAGCGATCTGTTCACAAGCCGTATCGACAGGAAAGATGAATGGGGGGAACCCACCCTGCTCGATAAAAGCGGGGAAGGCGTTAATACGGAAGCCAATGAGGGAGCCGGTGTCATGAACAGCAGGTACAGCACCCTCAGTTGTATTGTCATCATCAAGGCAACCACCCGATACTTCGTTAATCTGAAGTGCTTCTGACCATGTTTCACCCGCATCGGTTGACTTGTAGATCGCCGATTCCGGGCCGCCGTCGAGCAGAGCCCACACGCGTCGTCGCCGTTGATAGGTGGATGCGTGAAGGGTGTCCGGATGGCGCGGGTCGATGTGAACTTCGTTCACGCCGGTATCCGGAGAGATCTCCAGGACGAGCTTCCAGGTGGCGCCGCCGTCGATGGTCTTGTAGAGGCCGCGCTCGCCTCCGGATTTCCACAGTGGACCCTGCGCAGCCACGTAGACCACATCGGTGTCGCGTGGATCGATGGTGATCATGCCGATGTGTTCGGAGGTCTCGAGACCCAGGTTCTTCCAGTTCTTGCCGCCGTCGAGGCTCTTGTAGACGCCGTCGCCGAAGGATACCGAGCGCTGCGAGTTATTCTCCCCCGTGCCGACCCAGACAATGTCGGGGTTGGCGGGGTCGATCTCGACGCATCCGATCGAATAGGAACCTTCGCCATCAAAGACCGGCGTCCATGTCGTTCCGTTGTTGACGGTCTTCCATACGCCGCCCGAGGCTACCGCCACGAAGTACCGGCTGCTGTCGGTCGGGTCGACGGCAAAGTCGCCGATGCGTCCGGAGGCCACTGCCGGCCCAATGGCCCGAAGCTCGAGTCCGGCAAAGGTCGATGAGGACATCGGGCCTTCGTCGGTCACAGCGGCGTCGGTTGTCGCACCCCAAACGGGTGTGGTCAGGATCATGGTGAATGCGAGAAGAATGGCAGCAGTGCGCATGGCGCCTCCTTAAGGGCCGTATCATACAGCGGTATTTTTTGAACCGCCAAGCTGCAGGAATCTACCGCCAAGGCGCAAAGAGCGCGAAGATAACGCAAAGGGTTTTTCTTCAATATCTTCTTTGCGTTCCCTTCGCGGTTCAATTGTCTTTGTGTTTTCTTCGGAGCCCCGGCTGACAGCTGAGGCGCTTGCAAAAACACGGGAATCGCCAAAAAGGCAGAAAAGCAGTTTGTTGGGGCTGCCTGTGGGAGCGCGGACGTCCACGTCCGCATCGTGACGATCGGGTTTTTGCAAGAAGCTGAGCTGATAGCTCCTATATGTGCTCCGGCCCCAAAAACGCCAGGGCTCGTTCTGCTTCGCCGTCCATGATGACGTGGAGGTACCTGCCGCCCGTGACCTTGCGGACATCGACGACCTTGACGACCTCTTCGAGATCGGCATATTTGGGTACGATCTCTTTGAGGGCGTTTGGCGACCTATTGAGGAATCCCTCGTTCCAGATGGCATCCTCAGCGTCCGGATAGAGTGGCAGGTAGGTGATTTCGGCTTCGACCAGATCCTGGAAAAAATGCGTGCCGAAGCTGACATCCGGCACGTAAGAGCCCTTTTGCCGGGCGACTTCCAGGAGCATCGTGGTATGGCAGATATCGGCGTAGGTCACAGGCACCCCGAGACGGATGTCGCCCCGGCTGCCCCAACGGCCGGGCCCGATCAGGATGAAGCTCTTTGGTGGGAGATTGCGGTTGATGGCGCCGACGGCCTTGGCTACCCGGAGCATCGCCTCTCTCGAGGGCAGTTGCTCGTAGTCCCTGGGATCGATAACGACGACCCATTGCAAATTGCGGACCTGGGCCATCTGAACAAAACGAGTGGCGCTGAAGATCTTGTCGGCATCGGGGATGTCCGGCGGGATTGGAATGTGGTTGGCCGACGAGGCAAGGCTCAAGGCCCGGCATTGCAGAACGTGCAGATGCTCGCCGTCATGGGCGAACTCGACGTCGACCGGCTCTTCCAGCCCCTCCTCGAGGAGATCGAGGATGTGTTTGAGTTCCCGTGGAAAGCTGGAATTGAGCAATCCGTTGAAGGTGACGACCAGTTGGTCGTCGGTCTGCATCATCAATCCGAGGATGGGAACCAGTTGCCGGTGCCGGTAGATCGAAAAGACCTTGTTGGTCATCGGGATTCGTCGGCCCAGTCGTCTGAGGAGAGTTTCGAGCTCAACCGATTCGAATTGACCGTGTTTCAGATCGACGACATCAACTTCGTGCTGCGAATACTGGTAGATCTCCTCCGGTTGTTGCAGAACCCGAAGGTGTGGTTGCTCAAGTGCGACCATCACCGGCCAATCGTCACCGGTTCGGTCGACCGCTCTTGTGCCGAGACCCAGGACCAAACGAGCCATGCCGTCGGTACGATTGATTCGTGGTGACCAGCGCATTTCGCAGCGGGAGAAGGCCACCCCTGCAAAGGCCGGCATCAAGAGCCCCTCCATCTCTTTGCCGACGACGACCTGGATGAGGATGCCCATTTGCTCTTGGAAATCCAGCAGACCCCGATCTCTCCGGTACTCGATCGGATCCGGGTGGAAGATCGAGGCGTAGACCTCTGAGACTGCGTCCTCGAGTTCGGCCAGCCGGCGTTCAATCGGTCCCCGGTTGGGGATGAAAAGGCTCTTGTATTTTCCCGAAAAGGCGTGGCCGATGCGGTCTTCAAGGAGCGATGACGACCGGACGACCAGGGGCTTCTCGCCGATCTTCCACAGCATCTCCTCGAGGCCCTTGTGCAGAATCGGGGGGAAGGCGCCGCTCTTGAAGAGCCTTTCGACCAGGGGAAACTCTTCGCGGACCTCGTCGATCTCCTGGTACTTGACGTTGATGACCTCTTCGAGGCCGTTGTATTCGATGAACTCCAGGATCCCGTTGGACGGCACGAAATACGACTCGGGGATCTTGAATTCGGTATCGAATCGACCTTGCCGGTTCGCGTGTTCGAGGATCGAACGGGCCAGCAGCAGGCCGGCCGCTTTGCCGCCGATCCGTCCCTGATTGCCTTCAGTGGGGATCAGGTGGTCGAGAAGGAAGGCAAAGTCGGAAACCCGGACAAACTTCTTTGCGACGGCGATGAACGGCAGCTGGTCGGTCAGGAGCCGGCGTACCAGGGCCGCTCGAGTCCCGATGATCGTTGCCCGAGGCAGTATTGCCTCCCCCGGGGCGAACTAGAGGAATTCCTGGATCTTCTCCCTCAACGCAGCGAGGGGAGTTTCCACGTCCTCAGCCAGACGTGCGCCGTCGAAGGCCAGTTGGCGCTTTTCGGTCAAGAGGATGGCTGCAAGGATCTCTTCAGGTTCGAGGTAGCGCTCGGCATACTTGATCGCCAGTTCATACAGTGCCGTTCGAGCTTCGCGTGACATTTTCGGCTTGGGCCTGTTGGGGTCGGAACCGCGGCGTTCTCCGCTGAGGTGGAGTACCTCGGTCACCTCGTCGTCGAGACTGTCGAAATCCACCAGCCCCTGCCGTTGCATGTCGACCAGGAGTTTCCTGCAGGTCTTTTCGGCGAGATCAGGGCGTCGTTCTCTGAGATCCTGAAAGTGAATCCGCCAGGGATGGGGCTCGGGACTCACTGGTGGGATCCTCGGTCGAATTGCATCAGGCTCATCATACCAGCGGTTGCCTTTGCTCTTGACGGGGACAGGGATCAGGGACAAGAATGCAATTGAACCGCAAAGAGGCGAAGCCGAATCAAGGTAGGTAGCCAGGGGCTGCAACAGGGTCGGCCGAACGTTCAACGTTCAACTTTCAACGTCCAACGTCGAAGGTCGCGTTTGGGGAGGCCGGTTGTTTGGGGGTTGACGTTCGTTGCCGGCGGTGTAAGGGTTCCTGCCCGTGGGGCCTTGCGTTCCTTGAGCCTCGGCTAGCCCGCATTATTCACCAGAATTCTACTGCGGTCTGCGATGCACAACGTTCAGCGGCGCTTTCTCCCATCGGGGTGCTCAACGTACCGTAAAGTACAAGCCGCGCCCCTCAGGTCGAAAACTCCACTGCACATTGCGCCTCGAAGCCCTCGCAACGAACCCCGGTGAATAATGCGGGCTAGTGTCGTTCCACCACAATCCGTCCTCGGGCGAGAACCTCAAAGTTGAGCGTTGGACGTTCGAATTCCGTTTCGGCTTACACAGCGTCTTTGTGCCAGTGCGTTTCTGTCTGATCTCTTGGGCTAACAGCATTCCAGCCTAGTCGGCAGGACCAGGCGCTTCCTGAGGTTCCACTGGGCGCAGGGCCTCGAGATCTCCGACGATTAAATGCACATCGTCGGGCGCCACGCTCATCACCGTGTTTCGGTCTGAAGCGGTGACAAGGACGTTTCCACCGTTCTCCAGAGGTTCGAAGAATGTCACTGTGAGCGGCGTTTCGCCGCCCTTCAGGCCGATGACCGCGCGCCCCATTTCCGGCGTGCCGATGGGCATCAGGTCGAAGTCGACGGCATTCAACCCGGTCAATGCGGCCAGGCGTTTTTGGACCTCTTCACTGGCCGCTTCGGTGCCGTCATCAAGGTGCCAGAGGCCGCTCACATTTTTCAGCTGGGCAGTGTTCGAGCCGTGGTTCAGACCCAGGGCCGTGACGTCCCAGGTATTGAACGCCAGGACCGTCTCATCCCGCCAAAGGACGGGCGCCTTGCCCAGGGCGTTGACCGCTCGTTCGTTGACCCAGAAGACATCCGTACCGTTGCGTCGACAGGCGACCTGGGTTGCCCCGTCGAGATCGCGGGCCGATCCGAATTCCAGAATCAGGCCGGGTGAGCCGTCGGTGTGCACCAGCAGGACGGTGGTCTTGCACTTGATGAGGCCCATGGTGGTCAG
>JBDLIO010000210.1:0-5383 GCA_039714865.1 Acidobacteriota bacterium
CTCTGGGGCGCAAACATGGGCGGTATTATCGGTGGAGAATCTACCTATTATGTCTATCTGATATATGCAGTGCTTGTGTCACTTGTGCTCACCCAGGGCATGGGCAAATAGGCCTGGGCATCGCTCATCATCAACCAAGCGTTGGCCGCAGCGATGATGTCAGGGTCCTGGTGCGAGAAAAAGATATGTTTGAGGTTCCTCATCGGGACCGCCGACGAGATCAGCGCAAACAGCGCCGAGTGAACCTTGTGACCGCCCGGATCGAGGATCATGGCCTCGTCCCCGTGAGCGATCAGATGCTGGTTGGCCTGAATCATGCTCCCGGACGACAGGTCGTCAAAGTAGATGCTCTTGTGCTCTCCTGATTCGAATAGCGTAATCATGTTCTTACCCCTCCCTCCGCCTCAGGAAAGAATTCCGGAAGCCTGCTCCGCGGCCCGTCCCATATCGAGGAAAAGCAGACCCAGTTTGGCATCTTTTCGCGCAAGACCGACCAGAACTCCGTGCTCCCCGGCCTGCATCATGACGACGAAACCGTGGTCACCCTTGAGGAAGAGCTGCTCGATGTTGCCTCTATTCAACTCGGATGCGGTTCGGGCGCCCATTGACAGCATGGCCGCACTCATTGCCGCGACCCTCGTCTCTTCTACCCCCTGGGGCAGGGCACTGGCCATCATCAGACCGTCCTCGGAGACGACCGCACACGCCTCCACGTCACTGGAACTCCCGGAAAGCTCCGACAACACAGCGTTGAGTCTTTCGATTCTCGACACAATTCCTCCTTGGCAGAAGACTTTAAACTCCAATAGTAACACCACGTTACAACAAGCATGCACTGCTTCCCTCAAGAACCCGAGAATCCCGCCAATGCGACGGTTGTAATGGGCAGCAAGCAAGCGGGAATTCTATAGGGGGACACCGATTAATTCTTCCGGATTCAGTAGCCCAGAATGAATCGACCCCCTTCGCCTCTCGTCTCGGGACGCCGTCTTCGCCGGCTGACGGTGCTGCGGTCGCTGCCCGAGAAAAGAGAGAAAAGAAGAGTGTCCCCTTTAGCTTTCCTCATAAGCGATATTCCCATTGTGTTATACTCTGTGTTGTTCGTTTCTGCGTATAACTGGAGACCGGGATGATTCGCCGCCTTGATTCAACGACACAGACCATCTATGCCGAACTTCTCGAGAGGTCGATCCATTTCGAGGCTTCGAATGTCCTCGGTGCAGCGGGCTCGGGGAGCCTGGTTGAAAAGCGGATCAAGGGCCGGAAATATTGGTACATCCAGAAGAGCGAAGGGCGTGGAAAGCGCCAGCTCTACCTTGGCCCCGACTCGGAGCCGCTTCAGGAGTGGATCGCCCAGGTACATGAAGAGCGCAGCAAAAACCAGGTCCAACGAGAGGAGTTGATTCGGCTTTGCGCAATGGTTGTGTCGGGTGGAGTCAGTCGAGAGTCGGCCGGATTCGTCAAGGTTCTCGAAATCCTCGGCGAGGCCGAGGTATTCAGGCTTGGCGGGGTGCTGATCGGTACCGTTGCATACCGTGCTCTGGGAACAACCCTCGGGGTTGAATTCGACGAGGCAGCCCTGAGAACCCAGGATATCGATATCGCCCAGGAGCCTGATCTCGCGGTTGGCCTCGTGCATGGAACTGAATGCGGGAGGGCCGGCGAACGGCTCCTTGGGTCCGACCTCGGCATTCAACCGATCCCGGCCCTTGATCCACGTTTGCCTTCAACTTCGTATTCGATTCGATCGAGGGATCTGAGGGTCGACTTTCTCGTGCCGGCCCGTAGTTCTCAAAAGTCGAAGACCGTGTTTCTGCCTGCATTCGGCCTCTCAGCAACCCCCTTGCGTTTTCTTGAATTTCTGGTCGAATCGCCGATCCGGACCGTCGTGATCGGAACGCGCCCCGTGCTGGTCAACGTGCCTGATCCGGCTCGTTTCGCTCTTCACAAGATCTATTCCGCAATAACCAGGTCTGCTTCATTTCAAGTCAAGGCCGCAAAGGATCTTCGGCAGGCATCAAGTCTCATTGAGGTCCTGGCCGAGGATCGACCCGACGACCTCGCCCGAGCCTGGCAGGCGCTGAAAACCTATCCGAAGGTCAGTCAGAGAATCAGGAGGGCCATCAGTCGTTTGGGGGAACAGGCCGCGGCAAATCTTGCTCGGATCATTGAATGACTTCGGCATTGACGGCGTTGGCCGAGACTCGGTTGCCGAGGGTGCTCGCCGCAGGGGATCCCGGTCAGGCCTTCTTCGCGACGGCTCCGGGTTCGGGAGATCTTCCCGGTGAAGAAGGCCTGACCCCGCACCCCCGTCTGAGGGGGGGCGGTCTAGGATATTGGGGATGTCGGTGAACTCAGCGTCAGGGGCCGCGCCGGCGACAGGGGCAGTGATCCGCGACAGATGGCAGGGGCCGGTTCAGCGGCCGAAGACCGCGACGGACCGAGCTGGGGCCGGGACAGTGGAAAAATGGAAGTTGGAGGGGAAAGGGCTCTCGTCTTTCCCAAACCAGATCGTCAAAAGGCCGGGAAAGTCGGACCTGGCACAGATAGTGGTCCGATGATTCCCTGCGCTCGGTGGTAGGTGCGTGGTGACCACAAGACCACGACCGCTGTGTTACTGGTGTGCCCATTTTCGCGGGCACAAGTCCAACAATTTGGAGGGGTTCATCTGTGAGGTGTACCCCGAGGGGATTCCGGAAACCGTCATCTTCGGAGGGAGTGGCAACCCAAAGACGTGCAGAGGGCGGAAAGGCGTCCGGTTTGAGTACCAGGAAACGCTACCCGGGAAACCTCAGTTCCTTTTCGAGGAAGAGTAGAGGCCTATGTACGGTCCATCTCTAACAGTTTCTCGTATATAGAATAAATCCGATCCGCAATTTTTGAACCTGTCGAGTTACGAATCCGAGATAGTGTCGCCGGCACTCTGCCGCCCTCAAATTCCGAGCGCGGCTCGAATCGGGATAATTGGTGGAGAATCCACCGGTAGTCCTCTCGAAGTTCAAGCGGCAAATCCTCAACTTGGACCGGGAAGAATTCTCGGTAAGCGGACCTGAGCCGTTTTCGAACATCTTTTTGTCCAACAGCCAGGAGATAAACAGCCGTTGAGAACTTCTCTTTGGCATACCTTTCTCTCGTCATTTGCGACAACTCCTCTCCCGCCTTGAATGCCTGGGGCGTCCGGCATGCGCCAATCAATCATCCAAATCCATGTAAGCAATTTCGGCAATACCGGTGGCAAAGAAGACCTTTGGGTGATGTGAATCACCCAGATGATCGAGAATGCCCATCTTTATGAGTTGTTCAATATCACTCTTTGCCGTCGGATAGCCAATCTCAAACGCCTTGGCGATCATCGGGATCGTCGTCAAAGGGTATGCAAAGAGTCCGTCGACGATCCTGTGCAAACGCCCAGAGCCGCCGTCCGCCTTTTTGTGCATGAGTTCCTTGAGACTGTTCAGGAGATCGCATCTCCTGATAGCGTCCTTTGCTTGGCTAATAGTACCCCTGAGGCAAAAGCGAATCCACTCCGTCCATTCTCCCCGAGCGCTGACGTTGAATAGAAAACCTACATATTCATCTTTGTGTTTTTCGAAAAACGCGCTCATGTAGAGCCACGGCATCGACATGCCACACCAATGGCCGGTCATTAGAGCAAGGAGGAGGCGCCCGACTCTTCCGTTACCGTCCCTGAAAGGGTGAATTGCCTCGAACTGGTAATGCATGAGGTAGCACCTCACCAGCGAATCGAACGCATCATCCTGGACTTGTAACCGCTGCTCGAAATTCTCCAAACAGGGCATCATATCTTCGACGGGCGGGGGCACAAACCTGGCCTCCGATCCGATTTGTACCTGTCCGGTTCTGAATTTTCCAGCGGTCTGTTCTTCACCGTGGACGCCCCCCATGAGCCACTGATGGAGTTTGCAGACCAAATCGAGGGACAGGGGTTTTTCCTTCAAATAGAGGTATCCATTCCGTAATGCCTCGCTGTAGTTGACAACCTCAAGCGTTGGATCTTTTGCGTCCGCCGTTGCTCTTGGTTTTTGTTGTTGGAATTCAAAGAGGAACATCTGCTCGGGCGTCGCATAGGTTCCCTCCAGACTTGATGAGGTCAGGGCCTCCCGTTTTTGTAACGGCTGCAGGAGCAGATCAGGGGTCGGCACCGTTCGGCCGATCCCATCGAGTTCACCCAGTATTTGTCGAGCCTCGGCAACCATCGGCCAAAGGTCATTTGAAAACTCCCAATCGGGAGGTAGCGGATTCGGGATGAACGCGAAACCACTCGAATGAGAGGAGATAGAAACCAGACTCCCGGTTCTTTCGTTGGTAAATTTTGAAGCATCCATAAGAACTCCTTAATACGAACCCTGAGAATTAAAATTTTACCCCAAAAACTTTAAAACATGCACTCGGATTGTCATTTTTCTTCAATTCATACAGGGAGGAGTGTTTGCTACCGGAGCTGGCAGCACTCACGCCATCGTAAAATGATTGAAACAATGGAACTTATTTGGGCTCACCGCTCACCCTGGGGCACCATGAGCCCCCTATCAATGATCCCAGAACGGACACAATCACCGTCTACCGCGAACGAAAAGAGGGACTAAGAAGACAACAGTTTCTCAAGTATCTGATAGCTTGTTACTTACGGGCAGGGTTCTATAGACGTACGGGCTACCACGCAGTGATCACCACCGCGCCGTCTGGCGCGGTTCTTTGATGGGTGAACCGGGAGGGTGTTGGGCTTGGGGCGGTCGCGGATTCGGACGCGGTTTCCGGTCGCTGTCGACTGCCGCTGCCCCTGCCATCTGACGCTGTCCCGGCCGCTGTCCTCTGACGCCGCCGCTGCCCCGGGAATCTGTGATCCGTCCCCGGCCTTCGGGGCCGCGCCGCCACTTGAGGAAATGACCTCGGCGGCCTACGGCATTGGCCGAGACTCGATTGCCGGCGCGCTCCGGTCTTCGTTCTCGACGGTTGATATGGCCGAGGTTCTCTGGGTGGTGTTTGTGAGACTTGGGTTGGTCGAGAACTACGACCCGGCAAGCGCCGCAGGGGATCCACTCTTCCCATGGTCCGCATCATCTGCCCTGTCGGATCTTCTGCCTGAGGACCAAGGGAAAAGAGTGGAGTCCCCCGTCCCCCGTCGGAGAGGGGCGCTCGTGGCTTCCAAGGCGGTCGTTGTCCTCAGCGTCAGGGGCCGCGTCGGCGACAGGGGCAGTGACAGCGGACCAGGGCCGGTTCAGCGGCCGTGTCTGGGGCGGCGGCGTAGACCCATCACTCTCTGAAGATAAGAAGAGTGGCACCTTGAGGGTACCGCCCCCCCACTCCTCCGTTGAGATTCACTCAGGATGAGTTAAGATCCATCTTCAAGACCAGACGACCG
>JBDLIO010000211.1:0-5376 GCA_039714865.1 Acidobacteriota bacterium
CGGGACACGTGGCCACGGACTCTTCCGCCTGGACCCGGGCGCCACCACACCGGAACACATCGACGCCATCACCAGCACACTGATCCTCGACCTCGAGTTCGACCAGACCGGTATCCTCTGGGTCGCAACGGAAGGTGACGGCGTTTGGCTTCTCGATGGCGACCGGGCCAGCCACATGACGACCGACCAGGGGCTGCCTCACAATAACGTCTGGGCGATCTTCCTGGATTCAACAGATCGTCTGTGGCTGGGCACCTTTGGGGGGGGGCTGACCCGGTACGAAGACGGCGTCTTTACGACCGTGACGACGGCGGACGGCCTGACCAGCGACCGCATCTCGCGGATCCACGAAGACCGGGATCACAACCTCTGGATCGGAACCTACCGAGGCCTCGACCGCCTGACGAACGGCGCGATCACTGCCATCACCCGAGATGACGGTCTCGGTGACGACATCGTCAGCTCCATCGGGGAGGACAGCGAGGGCAATCTCTGGGTTGGAACCGCAGCCACCGGTACCATTCGATTGAAGGACAGCCCCTTCACGGTCTTCGATTCCGGCGCCGAGGGCATCGGCGGCATGCCGAGGGTCGTACTCGAAGAGCCGGGCCGCGGCATCTGGGTCGGCACGAGTAACGGCGGCCTGCAACTGATTCAAGACGGCGCAATCCAACCGGCGCCCCTGGGCGATCGCCAGCCGGAGAACGACGTCTTTGCCCTCCATCTTGCTTCTGACGGCGCCCTGTGGGTCGGCAGTTACGGGGCCGGCATCAGCCGGTTCTTTCAGGGACGGCGCCAAAATTGGACCACGGCCAACGGCCTGCCCAACGACACGGTGTGGTCGATTGGAGAGACCGCCGACGGCACCATCTGGGTCGGAACCTACGGCGGTGGACTGGCCGCATACTCGGACGAAGACTGGAGCGTTCTGACGACCGAAGACGGCCTGGCGAGCAATCTCATCAGGAGTCTCCATGCCGGAGAGGACGGCACTCTCTGGATAGGCACCAGCGGCGGCATCTGTTCCCTGAAAGATAGTTTAATAACCTGCCTGACACCCGCCGACGGCCTGGCCAATCCCAGCGTGCTCTCGATCTATGAGGATGTCGAAGGACGTATCTGGGTGGGAACCAACGGCGGAGGCATCAATCTTCTGACCTCGGATGGAATCCGTGCAGTGACCACGGCGGACGGCCTCTTCGACGATGTCATCTACCGCATGCTGCCTGACGATGATGGACGGCTGTGGATGAGCTGCAATCGAGGCATCTTCGGCATTGACACCGATGAACTCCTCGAAAAAGCCCTGGGAGGGAGAGATCCCCTGGCCTTTCGAGCCCTGGGCCGATGGGACGGCATGGCCACAGACGAATGCAACGGGGGCAGCCAACCGGCGGGCTGGCGATCTGAAGACGGCCTCCTGTGGTTCCCCACGGTTCAGGGCGTCGTTGCATTCGACTCAAAACAGCTGCCGGACATCCCGATACCACCGGAGGTCTTGATCAGCGAGGTCGTCATCGACGGCTCGATCCAGCCGAGAGGTCCAATCACCGTTCCAGCCGACAGGGGCACTCTGGAGGTCCACTTCACGGCAACCTCCTTTGTCGCCCCGGAGCGTCTCCGTTTTCGCTACCGACTCAGTGACCTCAGCGAGAAATGGACCGATGCCGGCCGACGCCGCTCCGCCTTGTTCACACATCTGCCCCATGGCGCCCATACCTTGGAGATCGCTGCGGGTTACGCGGACGGCACGTGGGGTCAAGAGACGACCCGATTCGAGTTCGTGGTTGAGCCCAGGCTCTACCAGACCATGGAGTTCCTCATCCTCAGCGCGATCGCCTTGATCGCGCTCGGATTCGGCGTCGCCTCCATGCGCACGGCGGCAATCCGCCGAAGAGAGAGCATCCTGGCCCAACAGGTCGAAGAAAGGACCGGCGAACTCCTCCGCGTTACCCAGGAACTGGAGAAAGCCAATCTTCGATTGGAGGAACTGTCCCTTATTGACCCGTTGACCGATATCGCAAACCGCCGTTCATTCGACCAGACCCTGGACCGAATGTGGGCCAGGGCCCAACGGGAACAAACCTCGGTCGCGCTCTTGATGATCGACGTCGACCACTTCAAGGCCTACAACGACACCTACGGTCATGCCAAGGGCGACCAATGCCTTCAACGACTGGGTGAGGTGCTCCAAGGCGGCCTCCGGCGGGCAAACGACCTCCTGGCCCGTTACGGGGGAGAAGAATTCGCCGTTCTGCTTCCCAACTGCGACGCCGCAACTGCAACCGGCATGGCCGAGACCCTCCGGCGGCTGGTCGAAAAGTGCGCTATCCCCCACCAGGGATCACCGACCACGGGCATCGTCACCATCAGCATCGGAACAGCATCGACAATGCCGAGGCGAGATCAGAACCACGAGGCCCTCTTTCTGGCCGCCGACGGCGCCCTCTATCGAGCCAAGGGCCGCGGGCGCAACCGGGTCGAAGCGGGTTAACCTGTTGCGCTGCGCGCGACACAACAAGTAGGCCTCGCCCGGGTCCTGTATGATGTGAGACCGGAGGTTTTCGTGGAGCTCAAAGAGCTGCTGATGTTCATGACGAAGAAGGAGGCTTCAGACCTCCATCTGAAACCCATGCGGCCGCCACTGCTGCGGATTCAGGGGCGTCTGATCCCGGTCAAGGCCACACCGCTGAAACCCAACGACATCGAGAAGATGCTTGAACCGGTGATGACCCCGACTCTCCGTCAGATTTTTTCGGAGAAGCAGGCAGTCGATATCGGGTATGGCGTTCCCGGAGTTGCACGCTTCAGGTGTAATGTATTCATGCAGCGGGGCACCATGGCCGCGGTCTTCCGCCGGGTGCCGTTCGACATCCTCACGATCGAGGAACTCAACCTCCCCGATGTCATCGAGACGTTCACCGAAATCCCCAGCGGGCTGGTTCTGGTCACGGGACCGACCGGTACCGGAAAATCAACGACCCTTGCAGCACTGGTCCACAAGATCGCCGCAACGAGGCCATGTCACGTTGTGACGATCGAGGATCCCATCGAATTCCTCTTCTCCGACGACAAGGCGACAATTTCTCAGCGCGAAGTAGGAACGGACACACCTACCTTCCAAGAGGCCCTGAGAAACTGCATGCGCCAGGATCCCGACGTCATCATGGTCGGTGAGATGCGAGATCTGGCAACGATCTCTACGGCCATCACCGCAGCCGAGACCGGGCACCTGGTTTTTTCCACCCTCCATACCAATTCGGCCGCACAGACGATTGACCGCATCATCGACGCCTTCCCTCCGGATCAGCAGGTCCAGGTTCGAAATCAGCTGGCATTGGTCCTCAAGGCAATCGTGTCGATGACCCTGGTTGAGAACAAAGAGGGTACGGCCCGGCTTCCCGCTGTTGAAATCCTCCTCAACGCTCCAAAAATAAGCAAGCACATCGAAGTGGGCGAAATCAAGGAGATCGCCGAGGAGATGGAGAAGAGCGTCAATTACTACAAAATGCAGACCATGAACCAGAGCCTGATCGGCCTCCTGGCCCACGACGTGATCACCTATGACGAGGCCGTCAAGGCATCCTGGGATCCGGAGGACCTTTCGCTCAAGCTCAGAAAGATGTTCCCCAGCATCGAGGAGAAGTTCAGGGAGGGGAAAATGGCACCATCAGCAGCGGACTTTTCACAGATTACCGAATTGCTCGAAACCAAGAGCCTGTATGAAGAACTGGAAGAACGCCATCTGGTCAAAATTCAGGAAAAAGACGAGCGGATTGCCGATTTGGAGGCCGAGGTCACTGAACTGAGGCTGACGCTGGAGCAGAATTCCGGGTCCACTGAAGAAGGCAAACGGGAGATGGACCAGATCAAAGGTGAAAATCAACGCCTCAGGGAAGATCTGGAAAAGAAGACCAACGCCCTCAACGAGAGGATTCGGGATCTGAACCAGAAACTCGCAGACCAGGGCGGCGGCTCAAAGCCGGCGAGCGGGTTCTTTAAACGGGAAACTTTTTCCGGTCCGACTGACCGGTCGCAACACAGAACGACGAATACCAGGGGCAGGAAAAGCCAATGACTGATACCAGGAGTGAAACCGACCTCGTCCAGGAGCTGCACGCACTGCTCCGCGACGGCGAGGAGGGGGCTCTGAAGATCTTCCTGCGCCTGGTGCGGCCCGAGGACATTGCCGACTGGCTTGACCTCCTCAACGCCGACGACCGCCAACGTATCGTCGACGCCCTGGACCATGAGGCCGCCGGAACCGTTCTGAACGACACGACGGCCTCGATCCGTTCCGAACTCGTAGACGACATCGACCCCGTCCGGCTTGCCCGCATCGCAGAAAGCATGCCGGCGGACGAAGCCGCTGACCTGATCGGAGAACTTGAAGACGAGGAAAGCGAGCAGGTCCTCCATCACATCAAGGAAGAGGACGAAGCTCTTCTCCGCGACCTGCTGCAATACCCCGAGGACACCGCCGGCGGCTTGATGAATCCCGAGGTTGTGGCCTTGACCCCCGAGGCCACCGTTGACGACGCCATCACCGTCCTCCGAGGCGCCGACCCGGACACCATCACGGCCTCACTCTACGTCGTCGACTCGGACCACACACTGATGGGATTCGTCCGTCTTCGCCGCCTGGTCACTGCCAACTCCACCGCACGCCTGGGCGATATCATGTCGACCGACGTCATCTCGGTCACCCTGGAAATGGACCAGGAGGAAGTCGCGGACCAGGTCGACAAGTATGGATTTACCGCCCTCCCGGTCGTTGACGATGCCAACCATCTGATGGGCGCCATCACCGTCGACGACATCCTCGAGGTCATCGAAGAAGAGGCGACCGAAGACATCTACCGTCTGGCCGGGTCCTCGGCCGAGGAAGAAGAGTCGGAATCGCTGCTCCACGTTGCGCGCTATCGTCTTCCGTGGCTCCTGGTCTGCCTGGCCGGCACCCAACTTTCGACCATGGTCCAGATCTCGGCCGCCCGAAACGTCGAAATGTACCAGCAGGTCTCGGTCTTTACCGCGGCGATCATGGCGATGGCCGGCAACACATCGCTGCAATCCTCGACAACGACCGTGCGTCGTCTGGCCCTGGACACCCTGCCCCGGAGCCGATTCTTCCGCCACGTGATACGCGAAGTCGGCGTCGCCCTGCTGATGGGCGCGGTATGCGGTGTAATGTCCGGTGGACTCGGCATGTTGTTCGGCCGCGACCCATTGATCGGCCTTGCGCTGGGCCTGGCCGTGGCCATTGGGATGTCGGCCGCCGGCCTCCTGGGCGCTGCGATGCCGTTGGTACTCGATTTGTTCAAGATCGACCCCGCCGTTGCCTCCGGCCCCCTGGTTTCGACCATCAACGACAGCCTG
>JBDLIO010000212.1:0-5372 GCA_039714865.1 Acidobacteriota bacterium
TTTTGTGATTGTCGCTATTCGTATTTACTGGTTATTGTCGGCGTCAAGCTGCCATTTGGCGCCCAGACGGGCCATGAAGAAGCAGGCAACAGCCAACAGACACAGCATGACGAGACCGACCATCTGGCCCTGGAAACCCTCAAACCAGTGGTGGGCGTGTTCCATCAGCTGACCGTCGACCAGTTCAAAATCGACACCGATACTGAGGTATTGAATCAAGGCGCCGGCATCAGGCACTCTGAGCACGGCAGAAATGATGCCGAAGATCGCCGCGCCGGCCATCAGGCCCGACGCAATCAGCGTGCCCTGTTCCGCCCGGGCCTGGCGGACCTCCTCGGAACCGCCGGTCTTGGAGATGATCCACGCCACGGCCGCACCTGCCAGCACGGCCGAATTAATGGAAATCGGCAGGTACATGCCCAGCGCAAAGGCCAGCATCGGCACCCCGGCCATCAAGAGCATCAGGGCAACGATGCCGCCGAGACCGTAGAGAATCCACGGCTGGTTTGCCGGATCTTCCATCAGACCCCGGCTGACTGCGGCGAGCATGTTGGCCTGGGGCGCCGGCAATGCCTGTTCGTTGGACACCATCACTCCGGTCGAAGGATCTTCAATGACGAAGTGGTAGGCCTCATCCATCAGCGGAATCACCAGCGCGACGACCAAGGCGGCAACGACCATGCCGAGGAACTTCCACCGCTGCTGCGCTCGCGGGGTGGAACCCAGCCAGTAGCCGATCTTGAAGTCCGTAATCAGCGCGCCCGACGTCGAAAGCGCCGTACAGACGGCGGTTCCGATGATCAGGGCGATGATCATGCCCGCCGAGCCCTTGAGCCCAACCAGGATCATGCAACCGATGGCCAGAACGACGGTGATCAGGGTCATGCCGGAGACCGGGTTGACACCGACGATAGCGATCGCCTGGGCCGCAACCGGTGTGAAGAGAAATGACAGGAAGAAACCGACGACCATGCCGACGAGACCGAACTTGATGCTCGCAGCGAGGCCGAATGCCGCTGCGCCACCATCACCCGGAGTCACGGCCGCCACGATGAAGAAGAGCAGCCCCATTGCCAAAGTGCACCCAATCTCAATCAGCAGAACGTTCTTGGGCGACATGTCCAGTTGGGTACGCTCGGCATCATCGGTTTCTTTGCCGGCGCCGGTGAACGCCTTGAATCCCAGCGTAATGGAACCCACGACGATCTTCCACATTCGCAAAATGCCGATCAGTCCGGACAGGGCGATGGCGCCGATCCCAATCGGTTTGATGAAGGCGCCGAAGATCTGGCTGCAACTCATTGTGGCGATGTCGTAGGTCGTGCCGGCAAAGGCAAAGCCTCCCATCTCCTTGCCGAAGACGAATACCAGCGGCACCATCACCAGCACGGCCAGCACCGAACCGGAAGCGATGATCGAGGCATAGCGAATGCCGATGATATACCCAAGTCCGAACAGGGCGGCGATCGCAGACAGCCCGATGTCGAACCGGATGTTGCCCCCGACCCCCAGCAGCTCAACACTGGAAAGATTGGAATTCCAGAGGTGCAGGGCTTCGATCGAAAAATCGAAGAGAGCGCCCATTGCGAAGGCCATCAGCAGGATCTTGCCGGCGCCTCCGGCGGAGCTTTCACCGGTCACCAAAATGTTGTTGATCGCGGTGGCCTCGGGGAACGGCAGCTCGCCGTGCAGATCCTTGACGAAATATTTCCGCGGCGGAATGATCAGAACCGTTCCAAGCGACCCGCCGATCAGGCATGCCAGAAAGATCTGCCACCAGGACACATCCAGACCGTTGATGTAGAGCGCAGGAATGACGAAGGTCGCCCCTGCGGCTACAACGCCTGCTGCCTGGCCGACACTCTGCACCATGACGTTTTCCAAGAGCGTACTGTTGCTCTTGCGCATCTTGCCGAAGAAAATCGCCAAAATGGCAATAGGAATCGAAGCCTCGATCGCGTTCCCCGCCCGAAGGGCCATGTAGGCGCAAGCAGCGGTGAAGACGACGACCATGATCACGCCCAGGCCGATCGACCACGGCGTGACCTCGGCCCTCAGGTCGGTCGCCAATACGACCGGTTCGTAGACCTCACCGGGCTCGAGCTTCCGGTAGGCGTTGGACGGCAGAATTTTCGATTCCTTGGGTTGGGTTGTTTCCATCGGGTTCCCTCCTCGGGTGAAAGCGGCAATGCACCAATTTCCCAGGCTGGAACACTAGCACAACCGGCCCTTCAAAAATGAGAAACACCCTCCCCTCTCAACCCCAGCAATTCGCGGGTCTGTGGCCCAAAACAACCCCGCATCACCCAAAATACCGCAGGGCCACAGCCCCACGAATTGCTCCAAGCCCGCCCTCGGCCTCCACGAAACGCCTCAAAAAAAAAGCCCGGGCACGAGGCCCGGGCTTGAACTCACAAGGAGTGTATTCAGTTCATCACAACCAAAGCAACGCGGCGATTCTGGGCGCGGCCCTCTTTGTTACCGTTGTCCGCGATGGGCTTCATCTCGCCGTAGGAGATGACGTTCATGCGGTGCAGCGGGAAACCGTGCTCCATGTTGAGGTAACGCAGCACGTGGTGCGCACGCTTGTAGCCCAGCTCGAGGTTGACCTTCTCCGAACCGATGCTGTCGGTGTGGCCCTGGATCTCGATGTAGGCGTTCTCGTTGGCACTCTTGACATTACCGGCGAAGGCATCGAGGGCAGCCTTGTCGGCATCGGTCAGATCATATTTGTTGAATCCGAACTTGACGTCGTTGTCGGTCAGGGTGACCTCGTAGAGGAACTTGCCCTTGGCCAGCTTGCCGGCCTCGGTCGCCCGTGCAAGTGCGTCGTTGGCGGTGACGGAGAGCTTCTTGACTTCCGCCGCCAGAGCGGCTTCCTTGGCTTCCAGCTCGCCGATGGCTTTCTGGTTGCTCTCAACGGAATTCTGGACCTCGCCGACCTTCGCGGTCATGCGTTGATCCGAAGCGTCAACCTGCTCCTGCACATACGTCTTCGTGGCGCAGCCCGTCAGGCTGAGGCCAACCACCACAAGAATTACCAGCGCCGGGGACATCATCTTTCTCATCTTCGACCTCCAAAAAAATCGCTCCAAAATTTTTTCACGGCGCCGTGCCGTGAGAAGCGCACCTATATTAACATAATGTCAATCTCAAATCTCAAAAAACCAAACATTGCGGATCATCCGCTGTGACATCTGCCACACATTGAATGACTCCGTCCTCCAGACGAACGAGGACAGGCGTCTGAAAAAACCAGTCGATGCCCGCCGGCAACTCGCCGAGGGCACACTCCGGGCAGGAAAAAGGCTGCAGATTTTCGCTGGGAAACCCATCCCGATCAGGCACGGCCACAGCAACAGTCGGCGCCAACAACTGTCCGGAAAACCAGGCTTCCATCAGCTCGTGACAGTGTTCACAGTCCTTGCGGAAGAACATCACGTACTCGATGCCCTCAAGCTGACCGGGGACCGGACCCTCCAGCCAGGCGGAGACATCCAGATCCGACCACCGAAGGCCTATCCAGGAGTCGTACTGGGGCAGGTAGAACCCGTCCGCCGGCAACTCCGCAACCGTCGTTTCACCGTTCTCGTTGGTCACGCTGTTCCCGTTGGCAGTTCCACCGACGGCAAATCCGACCATGAAGCTCAGGACAACCCATAAACCGGCAACCACAACCGGCAGAGTCGGCAGGATTTTCTCAACTCGAAGCGAAGGCGCCTTGCCTCCGAAATACCACAGGCCGGCGAAGAGGCCGCCGTCGATGACCAGCGTCACCCACGGCGAAACTGCCACCGCCCCAAAACACCCGCAGCTCGAGGCGCCGAGCATCAGATCGCCTACCAACACGGGAAGGAAGAGCCCCAGGAGGAAAAGCCCTATCGGCCGGGCCAGTCGAGGCACCAGGACCATCAACCCTGCAACCGCCAGCTCGCCGGCAATCGAAAGGCGCAACATGTACAGCAGATCGACACCGCCTTCTCCCACCCACTTGATCAGGGCGGCAGGAAGGTGGGTCGGACTGGCATCGATTATCTTCAGTACACCGCCGAGCCCGAAGTACAGGGGCACAACCACCCGAGCCAGGGCAACCCCAACCGCCCCGTTCAGGGACGACTGCTCGCCAGCCGCCTCAAATAGAGATTCCGTCGTCACAGCCATACCTCGAAAACCCGCCCTACGTTTTGTTCATTCCCGGCCCAGCCGCCGCCAGACCTCGGCCACCAGGGCCTCGGACGCCACCTCGGTTGCCTTCAATGCGGCCTCGGCCCTTTGCAGCATGTCTGCGGCCTCTGCGTCACCAGTCATTTCTTGAAGATTGATGGAAACGTTCATGGCGGCGCCGACTGCCGCAGATCGAGCCATCGTCGCACCAACCCCTGCATCGGAGGCCGAAGCCTTCATACCGGCATTCAACGCCCTCCGGCACAGATCGACGATCTCCGGGCACATCTCCACCACAGCCAGCGGGACCGCTGCAGCTCCCAACGTCGCCTCCCGCATGGCAGCCTCCCTCTGGGCGGCCGGGAGCTTGCCGGCCTCCATGACCTTTTGGAAGGCCCATGTGTCATCATCGATCGCATTCAAAAGGCACTGCTTGACCTCTTGTCCCCTCACCGCGATGCTTTCCAGCTCTTCCCGAACACCGGCAAAAGCAGCCTTGGGATGGGGCAGGTTGGCCACCATCGCCGCCAGAGCGGCGCCCGTGGCTCCGGCCAGCGCAGCCACCGACCCGCCGCCCGGTGCGGTGGAGTCGCGGGATGTCTCGTCCGCAAACTCCTGGAGGGTCATCGAGGCCAACGGCCTTTCTTGCGCCAGCATCTCCTCGATGATGTTCTTTGAGGGCTCGAAAGGCGCCAGTTCCGCCAGCCCGAGCGAACGAACGGCCGCGTGGATCAGATCGCCCTCGGGAACGCCCGGAGACCGTTGCATCTTTCGGAGATAGTGGACCCCGGCATCGACCAGGCTCTTTTTCTGGACAAGACCGACCAACTCGGACCCGGTGACCCGCATTCCGCGCTTTTCAGCACTGCCGGCACACGCATCGAAAGCAATGTGCATCGGCGTCACGTCGAGGTCGACCAGATTCATCGACACCTGGGCGCACCCGTACTCGGGGATGTACCACCCAACACCTCGAACCGCCTTGAGCGCACCCGGCTTTTGGACCTTGGCGCCATCAGGCCCCGGAACCATGCGCCCCTTTTCGCGGACGTCGAACGCGACCCGATTGGCCCATCGTTTGTCGGTGACGTTGAGATTGACGTTGTATGCGACCAGGAACTTCCGAACGCCGGTGACCATCACTCCGAAACTGGGAACAAAGGTCGCAGGGCCGAAATCCGGGGCAAACTCATCAGTCTTCAGTTTTT
>JBDLIO010000213.1:0-5369 GCA_039714865.1 Acidobacteriota bacterium
CTTGCAGACCTACGCCTTCCCGGGCAATCTGGAAGAACTGCGTGATGTCATCGCCACGTGTGTTCGGAAGTACCTGACCTCAGGGAAGGTGCCGGAGAGTGGTCTTCTCGGTGTGGATTCACTCTCGAACTATCTGCGGGACAAGATTCTGCTCGGGCCTCGGAGCCCCGCAAACCGAAGGCTGAGGAAACTCTCCGAAGTGATCCAGGAGCACGTCGTATGGACTGCGGATGTTCTCAAGGGCGACCTCGACCGAGCGGCCGAAGAACTGGGGATCACAATCGAGGAACTCGAGGTTTACCTCAGGGAATCCTGAGATATCCGTTGCCCTGTTATAGGATTGCGGACGAGACGGAGGAGGGCTGATGAGCCTGCCCTGGAGGACGGTCGACACCGCCGAGACCGACGAGGGTCTGATGATACTGATGCAGCGAGGAGACCGGGAATTCGTCATCAAGATGGAGACCTTCGTTTTGATGAACAGCCGCCTCAACCTGACTGAAGTTGCGTTGGCAGGGAGCGCATGCGGTCTATTGGCTCCCCGCCGAAGACCGAGGGTGCTGATTGGTGGGCTGGGTATGGCGTTCACCCTGAGGGCAGCGCTCGACGCCCTTCCGCCTGACGCGAGGGTGACCGTCGCCGAAATCAATCCCGTGGTCGAGCGCTGGTGTCGGGGGCCTCTCAAGGGTCTGACCGACGGCGCCGTTGAAGATCCCAGGGTCGAGGTGCACATCGGCGACGTGGCGGGGGTGATCACTCGGGCAGCGCGGGGGCGGGACGTCTTCGACGCCATCATTTTGGACCTCTACCAGGGCACCCACGATGCCAATGACGACCCTCGTGACCCCTTTTACGGGAAGAAGGCGCTGGAAACCGCTCGAAAGGCCCTCAAGGACGACGGCGTGTTTGCCGTCTGGACCGAATTCGCGGATCCTGCCTTTGAGAAGCGTTTACGAGCCGTCGGTTTCGACTGCAGGCGTACCAGTCCCGGCAAGGGCGGGCCGCGGCATATCGTCTATCTGGCGACGAAAATCGAACGATGAGAAGAGATCTCTCTCCCAATCCAGGAAGCCGAAAATTCCAGAAGACCCGAACTGACAATGATGTTCGATATCGAGACGGTATGGGGCGTGGAGTTAGGTATCATAAGATTTGGGAGCAAGGGGAATATGTTATATTTTTTGAGAATGAAAGGGAGGATTGAGACCATGAAACAAACAGTGTGCTTTCTGGCGATCGTTGTGTTGATCTTGGCCGTTCCCGCCTGGGCGGAGAACGCGCTCGAGATCGTCGACCCTGAGGAGGTGGTCACCTCGCTTCCGCCTGACCCGGGTGCACCCATGTGGGACGGACCTCGGGCCGTCTTGTACGACAACGGTCCCTTCGTCACGCACACCGGCACCGGAGTCGGCGGCGCCGACGAGAGCTGGCTGCAAACAGACCTGGGATTGAATACGCTTGGATCGGGGCACCAGTTTTTGAATGGCTACTCCATTGCCGACGATTTTGACGTTGTTGACGCTGCCGGCTGGGACGTTGACCAGATTACCTTCTTCGCCTACCAGACCAACTCCCCGACGACCTCGACCATAACCGGGCTCTACGTGCAGATCTGGGACGGACCACCGGACTCCACCGGCACGGTGATCTGGGGTGACCTGACCACCAACCTCATGGCCAGCACGGCGTGGTCCAACGCCTACAGGGTGGCAGACTACGACACCGGAGTCGGTTCCGCCCGGCCGATCATGGCAAGTGTTGCCACTATAGGCGGATTCCACCTCGCCCAGGGTACCTACTGGTTGGAATGGTCGTCTGACGGCTCGGCCTCGTATTCCGGTCCGTGGGCGCCGCCCATCTCCATCGTCGGCCAGACCACAACCGGTAACGCAAAACAGAACCTGGACGGTACGTGGGGCGAATTGACAGACAGCGGCACGGGGACTCCACAGGGTCTGCCGTTCATCATCGAAGGAGCGGTTGTGCCGGTCGAGCTGCAGAGCTTCACCATCCAGTAGCTCGCCGAGTTCGGCGCTTGGTGAAGGCACGAGAAAGGGACACTATTCTTTTCGCGGTTCTTTTCGCGTGGCTGGCTGCGTTGCTCCTCGTTGAAGTAGGCATACTACGACTGCGTCGTCGCGTCGTGCCAGCGGCGCGGATGCCTCGCAAACTGATGGAAGAAACTCCGGGCTAGCGTTGCTGCACGAGGGACTGGAACCGTTGAAGAGCGAGCGGTGTAGGTTGCGAACGCGAAATTTTCTTTACGAAGTACACGAGGTCGAAGGCGTTGCCGGGTACGAGCAAGGCGTTTGAGTCCTGTGCTCTCCACTCCCGTTCCCGCTGAAGCCATCTGGTCGCTGTGGAGTTTTGCTCAACTCCACGGAGATCCAGCAAAAAGAAGGGCGCTGGGACTGCAGCGAGAGCTCCGTCCATGGCGTCTAGGGAAGCCGGCTCGAACACACGGCCACCTGGAGGGAGATCCGGTGGGTACGAGCCCGTCCCAAAACTCCCTCCGATTGCGATGTAATCGTCACCGAGTTCGGCACTCAACTCCATACCCATCGGTTCAGGCTTGCCTTCGATCAGACCGGGCATTTGGAACGAACTCTTAGCGACGTGCAGATTATGGGCCCAGAGGATCGCTTTTCCACCTGGGATTTCCCGGTCGAGAATGCGAAGGGTGGTCTGAGCCATGCCGTGTTCGCGAATGGCGCCGCCAGTCTCCCGGTCACCAGATGAAAAAAACTCATTTCCGATCTTCCCGATCGTCGCCAACATGAGCGTTCGTTCGTATTCGTCCTCGGAAGAAGATTCGATCAGTCGTGTTTTTTCCTCTTTCACGAGCTCGATCAGCGCCTCAGAGTTGGCGGAAAGCTCTCTTCGCCTCTCGTCAGAAAGGGCCGAGTATCTCTCCCAGGTTCCGGGCCAGAAGTCGCCCCGCTGCAAATCGAGGCCAAGCGCTGGTTCGTCCAGCCGGATCTCTGCCCCCGCAGATTCAAGAGATTTGATGACGTCCCGGACTCCGGGTGCCGGTGCTGTGATGTCCACGCCGAAGATGCGGACCATCTGACTGGGTTCGTGGTCCTGATTGAACTGTCGAATCCACTCGACGAGCTCAAGCATCTCCTCCGTATCCCAGAGATACCAACCGGCCAGGTTGTTCATCAGATCTCGGGGATCACCCTTTCCGGTCATGACGTAACGATCGAGGGACTGGGCATGGGGGAAGCTCTCTTCGAGGATCAGGGCGCGAAACCCAAGATCCTCAATGAGATACCGAACAAGTCGGCCTTTCAGAAGAAGTTGCTCGCGCGTGTCGTGACGGCTCTCACCGAGACCGACCAGCCGAGCCGGCCCAAAGATCTGGCGGAGGGGCTTGAGGTCTGTTCCCGGTGTTGTGGAGTCGAGGTTCTCGATGGGGATCAGATGTTCTGAAGCCCACTCGATGAATGCCTGTGTTTCGGGGGCTCTTGTTTTGACAGGCTCATTGACCGTCGATTGAACTGCACAACCGGGAACACAGAGAAACAACACCGCCAAGGCGAATTGGGGTCTCATCGTCGACCGCCGTCCCCATTCACGGTTGTGTTGTAGGGATGGTCTTCTGATTCGAAGGTCAGGAACTCGATCGGTGCACCGTTTTCGACGATGAAGGCAACCATGACGCCCGGGCTGGGTGAATTGGGTTCGATCAGAACCTCCTTGTCCTCGATCGCCTTTTGGATATCATCCACGACAAAGGCGACATGAGGCACGGTTTTGACCAGATCGGGCAGGGGAGAGTCCGGCTCGAATCGTAGCCATTCGATGCCGTAAGCGCTATTTTCAAATCCGACGACAGACATCCCGTATTGTTCGAGGTAGACCTCGCCTTGTCGTTTTTTGATCGTTGGGATACCGATGTGATGGTATTTCAAGGTCCTTCCTTTCCGGCGAAGAGTGGTGGGCGCTACGTCACTGCACGGAGTATCAATATTCATACCGCAGTAGCCGGCATGATGTTGCAAAATAACTTGACATGATTTGGGGAGGTTATAGTTTGTACCGGGAGTCTCGAACCACCGTTGGAGGGGATATGCGTTATTTTTCGGTTCTTTGTTGTTTCGCTTTGGCCAGCAGTGTCGCCTTTGGTGGTGTTACTACGCCCATCTACGACATCCAGTACACCACGGATCCATCGGGCGACTCGCCGCTGCTGGGCCAGACGGTGACCATCGAGGGCGTGGTGACCGCCGCCAATTACAACGGGTTCTGGGTCACGGATGCCGTTGGGGCGTGGAACTCGGTCTTCGTCTATACCGACGCCGTGGGCTGCGCAGTGGAGGCCGGTGACGCGGTGACCGTCGTCGGTTTGGTTACGGAGTACTACGGCATGACCGAAATCACCGAGGTCAGTGCCGCCCAGCCGGTCAGTTGCAGCATCACCTCGAGTGGGAATGGGTACGACGTGCTGACCCTGTCCACGATGGATGTCGCCCAGGAGCAGTACGAGTCCCTGCTCGTGGATGTCATTGACGTTGATGTGGTCAGTCTCGGGGACTACGGGATGTGGACGATTGACGACGGCAGCGGCCCCGTGCCGGTGGATGACGACATGGATTACCTCTATGCGCCGGCGGTTGCAGAGACTCTGTCGTCGATCACCGGTGTCGTGGTTTACAGTTTCAGTGAATTCAAGATCAACCCGCGATTCTCATCCGATATCGTGCCCCTCGATCCTTCTCCGCACTACGCCCTGTTCGGAAACATCGTTACGATGAACGACAGTCTGGATGTACTCGGGGACCATTACATCGAGATTCAGAATGGGAAGATCGTCAGCATCTCGGGGACTGCGCCAGGCGGGGTTCAGGTGGTTGAGGTCAGCGGCTTGATTTTTCCCGGCCTGATCGACCCCCACAACCACCCGCAGTACAACGTACTCGGGCACATTCCTTTTCCCCAGCTTTTTGTCGATCGTGATGATTGGCACGCTCATCCGATGTACTCGGACTTCAACAGCCAGTATTACGGCATTCTTGACTTCGGCGGCGCCGACGCGCAGCGGGCCAATATCTGGAAACTCGCCGAGGTCCGAGCTGCGGCGGCGGGCACCACCATGATTCAGGGCAGCAACCTCTACGGCCATTCGGCGGATTCCCACGCACGCCTCGGTATCGGTATCAACAACGTCGGGCGCTTTCCGTCGCATGCCTATTCGGTGACTTTTCCCTTGACGTACTCATCCTGGGACTCCCGTTCGGCGGAATTCTGGAATCGTTTCACGATCCACCTTTCCGAGGGCGTCAGCCAGAACGCCCTGGACGAACTGGATACCTGGGATGGCATGGGTCTGCTGGACAATCGCACAACCATCATCCACGGTGTGT